>JALHUE010000475.1 GCA_022866145.1 Anaerolineales bacterium
CGGTGCCGCCCAACTATAGATTCTGAATATCCCCCCTCGGGGGGAGTGAAACCGCCGACGACAGATCATATAATGCGCACGATGGGGGGTGAAATACCGGCAGAAGGGTTCGCGAATCGACTGGGCCCGTCCAACCGAGGCTGGCCAAGGCTCCGCCCCTTCGACAGCGGCACCCCCGCTGCGCCCCCCCTCCCAGCCAGCATAGCGGCATTCCGGCCCACTGGCAACTCAAGGGGGATCCTATGCCCGGGCCCGCCCCGCGCCTGCTCGACCATACCCAGCTCGTCCTGCGACGCCAGCACTACTCCATCCGCACCGAATCCGCCTACCTGGGATGGATACGCCGCTTCATCCTCTTCCATAATAAGCGCCACCCTCGCGATATGGCCGCCCCTGAAATCGAAGACTTCCTCACCCACCTCGCCGTCGAGGCCCACGTCGCCGCCCCAACCCAGAACCAGGCTCTCTCCGCCCTGCTCTTCCTCTACCGCCGCGTGCTCGGCCTTGAGGTCGAACTGCCTCTCAACAACGTCCGCGCCCGCCGGCCCCATCGCCTGCCCACCGTCCTCTCCCGGGATGAGGTCCACCACATCCTCAATAACCTCACCGGCACCCACCAGCTCACCGCCCGCCTGCTCTACGGCAGCGGCCTGCGCCTGATGGAATGCCTGCGCCTGCGCGTCAAGGACGTCGACTTCGAACTGCTGCAGGTCACCGTGCGCGACGGCAAATGGTCCAAGGACCGGTTCACCATGCTACCGGAAAGCCTGCTCCCTAGCCTGTCGGATCACCTGCACCGCGTCCACCAGCTCCATCAACGCGACCTCGAACTCGGCCTCGGCGGGGTCGCTCTCCCCACCGCTCTCGAGTCCAAGTACCCCAACGCCCCCTACGACTGGCGCTGGCAGTATGTCTTCCCCGCACGCAATCCCTCACGCGACCCGCGTACCGGGCGCATCCGCCGCCACCATATCGGCCCGGCCGGGCTGCAGCGCGCTATCCCCCGCGCCGCCCGCCTCACCGGCATCACCAAACGCGTCAGCTGCCACACGCTGCGTCATAGCTTCGCCACCCACCTGCTCGAAAACGGCTACGACATCCGCACCGTCCAGGAACTGCTCGGACACTCGGATGTCAAGACGACCATGATCTACACCCATGTCCTGCAGCGCGGTGGCCTGGCCGTCCGCAGCCCGCTGGACTCACCGGTACGGGCCTCTCCCCCGATCCGGCAGGGCATCCCCCCCGCCCATTCCTCACCTTCCCCACCCTGAAGCTTCCCCAATCCTCAACTGTAAGGAAAGGGCCTGGGCAACGCCCAGGCCCCACGCCACGCATGCCGGTCGCCGCCTGCGCCGGCCGGCGTTGTCTCAGACGTCCAGGTTGCGCACGTCGCGGGCGTGAGTCTGGATGAACCGACGCCGCGGCGGCACGGCCTCCCCCATCAACATGTCGAAGGTCCGGTCGGCGGCGGCGGCATCCTCGATCGTCACTTGCAGCAGCGTCCGCTTGGAGGGATCCATCGTCGTCTCCCAGAGCTGCACCGGGTTCATCTCCCCTAAACCCTTGTACCGCTGCTGGCTGGCCTTGTCCGCGCCCCCGTCGAAGCCCTTCAGCACCTTGTCCCGCTCGGCCTCGGAATAGGCATACGCCACCTTGTTCTTGTAGGCCAGGCGGTAGAGCGGCGGCTGGGCGATGTACAGGTGCCCGTTCTCCACCAGCTCCGGCATGTAGCGGAAGAAGAAGGTGAGCAGCAGGGTCCGGATGTGGCTGCCGTCGACGTCGGCATCGGTCATGATGATCACCCGTCCATACCGCAGCCCCGCCAGGTCGTATCCCTCGCCGATCCCCGTGCCCAGCGCCGAGATCAGCGACTTCACTTCATTGTTGGAGAGGATCTTATCCAGTCGCGCCCGCTCGGTGTTCAGGATCTTGCCGCGCAGCGGCAGGATCGCCTGGAAGTGACGGTCCCGCCCCTGCTTGGCCGAGCCTCCCGCCGAATCCCCCTCGACAATGTACAGCTCGCAGCGATTCGGATCCCGCTCAGAGCAGTCGGCCAGCTTGCCCGGCAGTGTCAGGCTCTCCAGGGCGCTCTTGCGGATCACCAGGTCGCGCGCCTTGCGGGCGGCGTCCCGCGCCCGGGCCGAGGTCAGACACTTCTGCACGATGGCCTTGCCCGCCTTCGGGTTCTGCTCGAGAAACTCGCTGAACGCCTCGCCCAGGACCTGTTGGACCTGCGTCTGGGCCTCGGCATTCATCAGCTTCACCTTGGTCTGACTCTCGAACTGGGGATCGCGGTGCTTGACAGAGACGATCGCCGTCAGGCCCTCGCGCGTGTCATCCCCCGAGAAGTTCGAGTCGGCATCCTTCAGCAAGCTGGCCTTGCGGGCGTAGTCGTTGATCGTGCGCGTGATCGCCGCCCGCAGCCCGGTCAAGTGCGTTCCGCCGTCCACGGTGTTGATGGTGTTGGCGAACGAATACACAGACTCGGTATAGGCGTCGGTGTACTGCAGCGCCACCTCGATCCCGGTCCCATCCACTTCCTTGTCGGCAAACACCACCGGGTGCAGCACCCCGCGGTTGCGGTTGAGGTAGCGCACGAAGGAGGTGATCCCTCCCTCAAAATAGAAGGACATCTCGCGGCCGTCACGCTCGTCGAGCAGATAGATGGTCACGCCGCGGGTGACAAAGGCCATCTCGCGGAAGCGCTGCACCAGGGTCTCAAACCGGTAGTCCGACTCATCCTTGAAGATCTGCCGGTCGAACTTGAAGGTGATTTTGGTCCCGGTCTCGCCCTTGGCCGTATTCCCGATCGCCCTGACCGGGCCCATCGGCGCGCCGCGCTCATAGCGCTGGAAGTGGATCTGCCCATCGCGCCGGACCTCGGCCTCACACCACTCGGACAGGGCATTCACCGCCGAGACACCGACCCCGTGCAGGCCGCCTGAGACCTTGTAGCCGCCTCCGCCAAACTTTCCGCCGGCGTGCAGGACCGTCATCACGATCTCGAGCGCCGGCTTCTTCTTCTCGGGATGCAGGTCAACCGGTATGCCTCGGCCGTTGTCGATCACCGTCACCGAGGTGTCGGCATGGATGACTACGTCGATCCGGTCACACGCCCCCGCCAGCGTTTCGTCAATCGAGTTGTCCACCACTTCGTACACCAGATGGTGCAGGGCCTTGACGTCCGTCCCACCGACGTACATGCCCGGGCGGCGACGCACCGCCTCCAGACCCTCCAGCACCTGGATGTCCTTGGCGGCGTAGCTGCTGACCTTGTCCACGTTCTTCGCCACAGGCAACCCTCACTCTGCTTGAGATCCGCCAACGATCGGCGGCGGAGCACCGACGCGCCGCCCGAGACGCATCGCCGTCATCCAGTCATGCCGGCTTTGGTAGAAGGCATAGCTCCCCGTCAGCAGCATGGCGCTGACAAAAGCGTGTCCGAGCACAGCCAGCATGGTTAACCACGACTCCTCCGGCGGCATCGCCCACACCAGGTTCGCCGTCGAGCTGATCAACGAACTGACCGCCAGGAAACCGAGGGCCGCCAGCAGATTGAACCGTACCACCAACATGCTATCGGCCATCGCCCGCAGCAGGCCGAACCCGTAGCGCACGATGCCATGCGGCGTGAAAGCCAGATACACCGCCAGCCAGAAGAGCAGCCCGAGGCCGCCCATCACCAGGAAGAACGAGAGGATCGGGGTGATCATCGCCCCCACCGCCGCCACCAGCAGCAACAGCAGGCCGATGATGGCGATCCCCAGATACAGCGCCAGCGTCATCCAGATGAAGCGCAGCCAGATCCGCCCCAGCGGGGCTGTCGCCTCCGGACCGGCAACCTGGCTGGCCACCACCCGGTTGAACACCGCTCCGATCCCTAGCCCCAACACCATGAATGCCAGCCACATCCCGAGTGCGCTCACGGGTTCAACCACCTGCACCGGTTCGCCAGTTCCCACCGGCGAGGCCAGCGGCAGTCGAGCAGCCATCAGGCTGGGAACCCCGCCCAGTGTCGGGCTCAGGCCCACCATCAGGCTGAAACGCCTGGCCAGCTCGCTCATCATGGTCTGTGCCGCTCGCGCTTGTTCGGAGAGCACGGGATCGACTACCGCCGGGGCGAACACCTGTCCGCTCCAGGCCTCAATCATGCCCCGAATTCCGAGCCGCGGGCCAAACCATAGGAAGAGGTCCAGCAGCATCGGCGGCAGCAGCAGCGCCGGGCGGGCAGCTACCCGCTCGAAGCCGGTCGAGAGCGCCTTGAGGACGCCGATCGGCGCCGATTTGGGCCTGTCGTCGGTGGGCTCCACAATCCTTAATGTTACCACGCCCCCGCCAGGCCCGTGCCCTCCATGAGTTCCACTTGCAAGTGCAACGCTATGAGGAGAATAGCGTTGTATGGCCAGTTATGTTGATCTCACTGCAGGCGAACGGCTTCAGATCTACACATGGCAGAGAGAAGGGCTGCCGCAGGCGGAGATCGCCAGGCGACTGGGCCGGGACCGCTCGACGGTCAGCCGGGAGTTGCGCCGGAATGGGGGTGCTGGCGGATACC
>JALHUE010000476.1 GCA_022866145.1 Anaerolineales bacterium
CCAGGGCCTTCGCCGCATTCGGAGCGGCTGCCACGCTGCTGGTCGTCACGGATCTGGCCCGGTCCGCCTCGATCCTGCTGGGCGAAGCCGGTTGGGCAGCTCCGGCCTGGGCGGCCGTCGTGGGCGCCAATCTGCTCGCCGCCTGGGGCGCCTCCCGCCTGCCCGACGACCGCTCGCGCCCATGCCGGGAGGCGACCCCAGCCCCGTTGGCCTGGAGGCTGGAAGGGCTGCTGCCGGTCGCCCTGACCTACATCGTGGTGGGATTCACCCTTTTCAACTGGTGGGCCGCTGGCCAGGTAGATTGGCTGGCAGTGAGTGCCTCGCTCGTCCTGGTGTTGCTGCTGGTGGCACGGCAGGGCGTAATCGCCGGCCAGCGGGAGCTCCGTCAACACGCGGCCCTGGTCAACGCCGCCGCCGACATGGCCTTCGTGGCCGGAACCGACGGCCGAATCGTCCTGGCCAACCCCGCCCTGCGCCAGGCCGTGGGGGGTTGGGAGGAAGAAAGCTCGCATAACTTGTCGGAATTCCTGGAGCCGGGCGTAGAGCTGTCCGGCCTGCTGCGAACGGCGCATACTTCAGGCTGGACAGGCGAGGCCGCTGTCCGGGGCAGCCGCGGGAAGGAGGTTCCAGTGCTGCTCACCCTCCGCCCGGTGGCGCAGGGACAACCGTCTACCCCACTGCTGGCAGGCATCGCCCATGATCTGACAGCGATCAACCAGCGTCAGCAGCAACTCCAGGCCGCCATGGCTGAGGTGGCGGCAGCCCGCCAGCAGCTGCAGCTGCTCAACGAAGGCCTGGAAGCGAAGGTCCAGGAGCGCACGCAGGAGCTCGAGCGGACGGTCGCAGATCTCGCCAGGTTGAATGAGGAACTCAAGGCGCTGGACAAACTCAAGACCGAATTCGTCTCCCTGGTCTCGCATGAGCTACGGGCACCGCTGACCAACATCCGGACCGGGATTGAGCTGGTCTCGGGGGGACATCCGCAGCTGTCACAGGGGGTGCAGGAGACGCTGGCGCTGGTCCAAAGCGAGGCTCAGCGGCTGACCCGCTTCGTTGAATCGATCCTGGATGTCTCAGCCCTCGAGGCCGGCAAGTTCAGCCTGCGGCTGCAGGCGGTCGACCTGCGCCTGACGGCTCGCAACACCGTGGCGGGTTTCTCCGATGCTCGCGCCCGAGAGCGCATCCGGCTCGCCTTCCCAGAGTCTCTGGCCAGCCTGCGAGCGGACGAAGCGGCGCTGCAGAGCGTGGTGTTCCACCTGTTGGACAACGCCCTGAAATACGCGCCCGAGGGCGAAATCGAACTCAGTGCCGGGAGGCGCGGCGGGGAGGTCGAGGTCACGATCCGCGACCATGGACCCGGGATCCCCGGCAGCGAGCTGGAGCAGATCTTCGACATCTTCCATCGCCTCGACAGCCGGGATTCGCGCGAGGTGTACGGTCACGGCCTTGGCCTGCATCTTGTCCGCCGGCTGCTTCAGGCGATGGGCGGAGAGATCCGGGCGGAGCCGGCCGAGGGCGGGGGCCTGCGCATGGTGTTCCGGCTTCCGGCCGCAGTTGACCCGGCGCAAGGGCCGCCCTCCAGGCAGGCCTAGGTCTGCGCACCCCTGCGCTCCGCTTCGGGTGTCTGCGACCTGCGCCGGGGCGAGAAGGGGCAACCCGGATGAATCAGCTTGTAGGCCCAGGGTCCGGCTCGTCTGGCGGTGACGCCTGGCGTAGACTCTGGGCGGCGGTCGAGGGAAAGACGGATGCCGGTAAAGATCTTGCTGATCGACGATGACACGACGCTGCTGCGCTTCGTCGGCGAATTCCTCGCCAAGGAAGGCTACCAGGTGGCGACGGCGGAGCGCGGCGAGAAGGGCCTGCGCCAGTTCTATGCCGAGCGCCCGGAGCTGGTCCTGCTGGATGTCATGATGCCGGGCATGGATGGCTGGGAGGTATGCGCCCGCCTGCGCGAGCTGGCCGACACGCCGGTGATCATGCTGACTGCCAAGACCGCCGAATCCGAGAAGCTGCGCGGCTTCCGCCTGGGGGTGGACGATTACATCACCAAGCCATTCAGTTTGGCGGAGTTGACCGCCCGCATCCGGGCCGTTCTTTCGCGCAGCGCGGCCAAGCAGCCGGAGGACGGGCCGGTGTTCCGGGCGGGACTGCTGACGATCGATTTGCGCAAGCGACAGGCGCTGCTCGAAAGCCAGGTTCTCGACCTCACCCCGACGGAGTTTCGGCTGCTGGCGGTTCTGGGCCGGCAGGCCGGCCGGGCGGTGGCGCAAGAGGAGTTGCGGCGCGAGATCTGGGGGGAATACCGAGAGCAGGGCGACAGCGCCCTGCGGCGCTATGTCTGGCTGCTGCGCCAGAAGATCGAGTCGGACCCCAACACTCCCCAGCGGCTGGTGACCGTGCGCGGCTACGGATATCGCCTCGAATCCTGACCGACCTGCGCGGCCGCGCCGCCTGGGACCATGGTACCGGATCCAGGCGCTGTCCCCGTGACAAAACTGTAAGTCCCCCCAGAACGCAGCCGCCGTACACTAAGTCCGGTGAACAGGTCGATTCACCAGATGGAGTGTGGCGCCATGAAGAGACGCGAGAATCGGGAACGCCGGCGAGGCCAGGGGCTGGTTGAATTCGCCCTGACGCTGCCGCTGATTCTGCTGATCATCTTCACCATCATCGAG
>JALHUE010000477.1 GCA_022866145.1 Anaerolineales bacterium
CCAATGTGCTTTGCCTGTCGCTGCGCAGCACGACGCCGGCCCTCGCCGAGGCGATCCTTCACGCCTGGTTCGCCACCCGCTATCCGCCAAACCCACAAGACAACGCCTACCTGGCGGCCCTCCGGGAGATCGAGGCCCAGAATGGCTTGCCTGACGGCGCAGCCTGAGCCAGCGCAAGCGCACGCAGCGGAGTAGAATCCCGGCGCGAGCCGAATGCGCACATCCTGCGCCCGGGACTCGGCCCATCGCTCCATATCAAGCAGGAGGATGAACTACCGTGGGCAAGCACTTCGATGCATTCCGAGAGCGAGTCGGAGTCGTCTTCGATCTTAACGCCGCCTCGGCCGTCTTGGAGTGGGATCAGCAAACGTACATGCCGAGCGGAGGCGCTGCAGGGCGCGCCATGCAGTACAGCACCCTGCGACGCCTGGCGCATGACCACTTCGTCAGCCCCGATTTCGAGCAGGCGCTTCAGGCAGCCGCCGACGAGGTAGCCAAGCTCGACCCCGATTCGGATGAGGTGCGCATCGTGCGCCACGTGCGCCGCGAGTTTGACAAGGCAACTCGAGTGCCGTCGGAGTGGGTCGGAGAGTTCAATCGCGTCAAGTCCCTGGCGATGCAGTCGTGGGAGGCGGCCAAGGCGCAGTCCAACTTCTCACGCTTCGAACCCGACCTGACGCGGGTGGTCCAACTGCGGCGGGAATACGCCGCCTTCTTCGCTCCGTACGACCACGTCTACGACCCCCTGATCGACGACTACGAGCCGGGGATGAAGACCACCGAGGTCCAGGCTGTCTTCGATCAACTGCGCCCGGCGCAGGTGGCGCTGGTGCGGGAGATCACCGAGCGCGGACGGCCAGTCGATGACCGCGTGCTGCACCTGCAGTATGACGAACAGAAGCAGTGGGCCTTCGGCGAGGACGTAGTTCGCCGTTTCGGCTATGACTTCACCCGCGGCCGACAGGACAAGTCCGCCCATCCGTTCACCACCTCCTTCGGCTTCAACGACGTGCGCATCACCACTCGCTTCATCCCCGACTACCTGCCGACGGGGATGTGCGGGACGATGCACGAAGCCGGTCATGCGCTGTACGAGCAAGGGCTCAGCCCGGCCCTGGACCGCACGCCGACGGCCGCCGGCGCCTCGCTTGGCCTGCACGAGTCGCAATCCAAGATGTGGGAGAACCTGGTCGGCCGCAGCCGCCCTTTCTGGCAAGCGTTCTACCCGGATCTGCAGAAGCTGTTTCCCGAGCAGCTGGGAAAGGCAGACCTGGAGACGTTCTATCGCGCCCTGAACAAGGTCGAACCCTCCTTGATCCGCACCGAGGCCGACGAGGCTACTTACAATCTGCATGTCATGCTGCGCTTCGAATTGGAGGTGGCGCTAATGCAGGGAAGCCTGGCCGTCCAGGATCTGCCGCTGGCCTGGAACGACAAGTGCCAGGAGTACCTAGGCATTTCGCCGCCGGATGATGCCAGGGGAGTGCTGCAGGACATCCACTGGTCGGACGGATACTTCGGCTACTTCCCGACCTACACCCTGGGCAACCTGATCGCCTGCCAATTGTGGGAGAAGATCCGGCAAGACCTGCCCGAACTGGATCGCTCGATCGCCGGCAAGGATTTCCAGCCGCTGCTGAGTTGGCTGCGGACCAATATCCATCAGCACGGCGCCAAGTTCGAGCCGATGGAGCTGCTGGAGCGGGTCACCGGCCAGCGTCTGACGGCCGAGCCCTACCTGGCCTACTTGCGGGCCAAGTTCGGGGAAATCTATGCCCTGTGAGGTTTCGCTGTCCGGCACGGCGGCTGCAGAACCCCACCCCCACCGGAGGCGTTACCGGTGAGCATCATTCACGGCTTGCTGGCGAACACCGTCATGCTCTTCACCCTGCTGGCCGGTCTCTGGGGCCTGCTGCTGTATGTGCGCAGGCGCAGCGTGGATGGCGGCTACTGGGGGATCCTGGTCATCGGCGAACTGCTAATCCTGGCCCAGGGCGTTTTGGGGATCGTCCTGCTCGTCGGCGGGAAGCAGCCCGGGCGCGGCATCCACATCCTGTATGGGGCAGTGGCGGCGCTGACGCTGCCGGCAGCCTATGGTTTCACCCGAGCACGCGACGACCGTCGGGCGGCACTGACCTACGGCCTGCTGTGTCTGTTCCTGACAGCGATCGCCTGGCGGTCTGCCACGACCGGCGGCTGAGCAGCAAGCGTCCCGGCCACATGGGGCATGATGCAACCGAAATCGCACACCACCATCGTCGTCCTGCAGGGCGACCAGACCGGCCAGGAACTGCTGGTCCAGGGCCTGCGCGTGCTCGATCCGGACGTCATCCGCCTGCCGCTGGCGTTTGAAACCCATGACGTCGGCCTGGAGGCGCGGCGCCGATCCGGCAACGCCGTGCTCACGCAGGCGGCAGAGGCCATGTGCCGCACCGGCTTCGGCCTGAAGGCGGCGACGATCACCCCGGCCGACGTCGACGATGTCGGCAGTCCCAACGCCATCCTGCGTGAAGCCATCGACGGCCGCGTGATCCTGCGCACCGGCCGCCGGCTCCCCAACGTGCGGCCGGTGGGCGGTGTTCACGCCCCGATCGCCGTCGTGCGCATGGCGGTCGGCGACGCCTATGGCGCCAAGGAATGGCGTGAGCTGCTGCCCGACGGCGACGAGGCCGCCTATCGCACCGAACGCATCACCCGCAAGACCTGCCGGGCAGTGGCGGAGTTCGCCTTCCAGCATGCCGAACGTCAAGGCGCCAAGGTCTTCGGCGGCCCTAAGTACACCGTCAGCCCGGTGTATGAGGGGATGTTCAAGCAGGAGTTGGACGCGGCCGCCGCCCGGCATCCCAGCGTGCGCTACGATCCGCAGTTGATCGACGCCACCTACGCTCTGCTGCTGCAGAACGCCGGCGAGGCCCTGGTGATTCCGGCCCTCAACCGGGACGGGGATTGCCTGTCAGACCTCGTGCTGCAGATGTACGGGTCGATCGCCGGCTCGGAGTCGCTGGTCCTGGCTTTTGACGAGACCGGCCTACAGGTCCGGGTCGTCATGGCCGAAGCTCCGCACGGGACTGCGCCGGCGCTGGAGGGGAAGAATCTAGCCAACCCGCTGGCGATGATCCTAGCCGGCGCCGCCCTGCTGACCTACGTGGGCGATCCGGCCGCCGGGCGCGCCTCGGGCGCCATCTACGAGTCGGCCTTCGAAGCCATCGGCCAGGGGATCGCCACCAACGACCTCGGGGGGGGCGCCACAACCAGCGAGTTCACCGACGAGGTCATCCGGCGCGTGCGCAACAAGCTGGACATTGGGTCCGGCCTTCCCTGAAGCATGGCCCCTGTTTGCCGCCTGACTGCTACCGACCTCGTGCTCCTGGCTGTAGGCGCCTGTCTATCAGCCTGCGTTCCATCGGCCGACAGGGCCACCCCGTCCGCTCTCGAACCCACACCGGAACCCACGCCGACGTCCCAGGCCGACAGCCTGACGCCGGCGTTCTCTCCCTTGACGGCAGCCACGCCGCCGATCGTCCTGGAGCCTGCGGTCGCCGTGCCGACGATCACTCCCACTCCGCCGCAAGTTGGGTTGCCCTTGGAATCCCTGGCGATCCTGCTGCCCGGCCCCGGCTCCCAGGTCACCAGCCCGCTCTACGTGCGCGGGTTCGGTGGACCGTCCTTCGGGCAGCGGGTCCACTTCCGTCTGCTCGGCGAAGATGGACGGACCCTCTCCCAGGCGACGACGTACCTGTTCAGCTATCCGGGCAACCCCGGCCGCTTCCTCGCCAGCCTGCCGTTCGACCTCGACCTGGTCGCCGAGGAGGGCAGGCTTGAGATCAGCATCGACAGCCTGCGCGACGGGCAGCGC
>JALHUE010000478.1 GCA_022866145.1 Anaerolineales bacterium
CCGGTTTGGCGCATCGTACTGGCCTCGATCATCGCCGAGGTGATCTCGGAGCTCGCAGACACAGAGGTCTACCGGCTGTGGATCGAGCACGTCACGCACCGTCGTCAATGGGCACGCGTGCTGGTCAGCAACAGCGTGTCCGTCCCGCTCGACTCGTTGATCTTCGTTCTGGTGGCCTTCGCTGGAACTATGCCGGGAGCGGTGCTGGCCGAGATCGTGCTGGCCAACGTTGCGATCAAGGCAGTGGCAACCCTGGTGAGCCTGCCCTGGATCTACCTTGTACCTGAATCGGGCGAGGAGCGCGAGGGCCTGCCCTCGGGCGCGGTGTGAGTTGGGCGGCAGAGGGGGATTGGCATCGAGATCCGCCGGATCCTCCGGCAGCCCACGCCGGCGAGGCTGATGCAACCTCCCAAGGTCAGAGGCGCGGGGCGCCGCCGGGTGCCGGCCGAGCGCCACCCGCAGCCGAAGGGAGGCGGGTCGGGGTTGTGAGCCGGTCGAGGTTCGATTAGAATCACATTCAATGCCCCTGTAGCTCAGTGGATAGAGCGTTGCCCTCCGGAGGCAAATGCCGGCGTTCGAGTCGCCGCAGGGGCGCCAACGAACGAGTACTCCCGCATGTGAGGGTTGTTGCCTCCAGAAAGCAACGCCCTATCTATTGCCGGCGGCCTACTTGGGAGGCTGCCATGTTGTTAGCACTCAGGACTGCCTATCAGGACTTCGTGCTGGACTTCCACATTCGCAGGTTGCCCAGCAGGAGCGCCGCCACCAGCCCTTACCGGCTAGCCGGCGGCATGTTTGCCGCTGGATGTCCGGCATGGGAAAGCGGCCCCACCACGTTGGCTGTCTGGTTGGTGGTGGTCGGCTGGGTCCTCGGGTAGACCTATGGATGCATTGTGGAAGCCCCCCACGCTGTCCTGCGGTCCGAAGCTGGGCCTGCTGGCCGCTGCAGCCGCTTGCTCCATGCGGAGAGTATCAACTTGTGAAATGAAATCGCCTGCGGAAAACAGGGGCGAGAACCTGACTGTCCCGATTGCCTCCAACCGCGGTTCGCTGCATGGCAGACGTCTACTTCGGAGGAAACTACATGAAGAAGGTCTTGTGGATTCTCTTTGTTGCGTTGCTCGTCATCTGCGGTGGCATTCTACTCATCCGTCCGCCGATCATCGGTCACAACCCCCCGGTGGTGAGTGAGCCGCAGTGGCCAAGCCCTGAGGTCCGGGCCCTCGCCCAGCGCGCCTGCTTCGACTGCCACAGCAATGAGACCACCTGGTGGTGGTACACACAGATCCCTCCGTTCTCTTGGCTCGCCGCCAACGACGTCGCCGAGGGTCGCGCCACGATCAACTTCTCGGATTGGCAAGGGGGTCGGCGAGTCGAGGCCGGCGAGTTGGGCGAGGTCGTTCTGGAGGGTGAGATGCCCCCGGCGATCTACCTGATGATGCATGCCTCCGCCCGTCTGACCGAGGCGGAACGCCAGACGCTAGCCACGGGCCTAAGCGCCCTGCACTAGGCAAGCGCCTCCTTCATAGGTCCACCCACGTCGACCTAGGCTCCCTAACTGGCCCGGGGTTCCTTGCCCGCCAAACAGGTACCCTGATTGCACACGATCCTTCCACTTGGCCCGCTGGCCGTAGGTTCAATCTAGGTCAACCCAAGCACCTGGTCGCCGTAGGGCCACAGCCCTGGAGCCACCGCTAGCAGGCACAAGATCCCTGCGGGTACCAACACCACCGCATTGAGCACCCAGTCCGGGATGCGGCCTCCTTGCACCACCCCGGGCTCAGTCCCCATCGCTCGGTTGACCTTCCTCGTCTGAATGCAGACACCGACGAGGTTGAAGAGCCAGAGGATGATCAGGAGGGGAGGGCACCAATCACGCAGGCCCAGGATGGTCATGGGGATGAGACCGAAGACCTGGATGCAAAGAACCACAACGAAACGTAGAGGTTTGCCAATGCAAAGGTACCCAAGACCCATCAGGAATATGATCGGGTTTGGAAGGACAACCAACCCTGCCTTCTTGCTCTTTCGCACTGTAATGACCGGTTCTGCTTTGGGAGTAGACAGCGCGGCAGCAGGTAGTGCGCGGCCGCAACACCGACAAACAATCGCCTCAATTCGAGTGTCTTCTGCCCAGAAAGGGCACTTCTTCGTGTGATACCCCCGCGACGAAGCCGTGAGGAGGCAGTGTACAGCCTATGTCCCTCGGAACTGTCGAGAAGACTACCCGCACAGGCATGAGGGATCTCAGGCCGACTGTTGCGGGTGGGCCGGTCTCCTCCGCCGGATCCCGTCCCTCAGGCTCGCAGGTCCAGAAACTGCACCTCTCGGTCGGGGAGATCGACTAGCGCCAGGCTGCTCCTCCCGTCTAGCCCCATCAGCTCCCCAGGATTCAGCAGTAGGCACCCTCCGACCCACTCAAAATGCGCGGTGTGATCATGTCCATAACAAACCAGGCCGAAGGTCTGGGTCGAGGCCAGACCTCTGGCCAGTTCCGGGTAGTGATTGACGGCCACCTTCACGCCCTCCAATTCCAGTTGGGCCAGCGGGCCGTGCAGATGGATGTCAGCGAAGCCCGCCGCCACCTTCGAAATCAGGTAGGTGTCGCCATCGTTGTTGCCCCATACAAGATGCACCGGTTTTCCAGGCAGGCCCTGGCCCAGGTGACGAATCATGAAGGGCGAGCACAGATCGCCGCAGTGGATGACGACGTCGCTCGAACGCAGGTGCGGAAGGGCTTCTTCGAGCCGCCAGATGTTGTCGTGAGTGTCCGAGAGCACTGCCACCCGCATTTTGTCTACCTCCTTGACCGCCCGGTCCGCTGCCCGGGTGTTCGGCCGAGCTCCTCAGTGCGAGTCCCGAATGGAGGGCCTCGCTCGCCGAGCCGAACGGCTCAGCGCAGGGTCGCAGGCTGCTGAGGCAGGCGGCCGGACTCCCAAGCCAAGACCTGCAGCCGGTCTGCCGCCTCCGAGGTCATCTGTCCAGCAGTGAAACGCCAGGTCCAGTTCCCGTCCGGCTTGCCGGGGAAGTTCATCCTGGCTTCGGGTCCGAGGCTCAACGCGTCCTGCAGCGGGGCGATTGCCCAGCCTGCAACGGACGCCCAAGCGGCTCGAATCATGTCGAAGGCAATATCACTCCCATCCCGCGCCAGATATCGGCGGCAGTAATCGCGCTCGGCTTCCGGCGCCTGCTGATACCACCCGACAACCGTGTCGTTGTCATGTGTTCCGGTGTAGACCACACATCGAACCGGGTAGTTGTGGGGCAAGAACGGATCCTCGGGACCGCTGCCGAAGCCGAATTGCAGGATCTTCATTCCCGGCAGTCGGAAGTGATCCCGCAAGGCAATCACTCCGGGAGTGATGAAACCCAGATCCTCCGCGATCACCGGCAATTCCCCGAGAGCGGCGTCGACTGCCTCCAGCAAGGCCTGCCCCGGGCCGGGCATCCAGCGCCCGGTCTCAGCGGTGGGCGCATCGGCCGGGATCTCCCAGTAGGCCTCAATCCCTCGGAAATGGTCCAAGCGGACGATGTCCACCATGTGCAGGGCGGCTCGGAAGCGGCTGATCCACCACTCGTACCCTTGCGCCCGGTGCGCCTCCCAGGCATAGAGCGGATTTCCCCACAGCTGCCCGGTGGGTGCGAAGTAGTCGGGAGGGACCCCCGCTACCAATTTCGGGTCTCCGCCGGGCTTCAGGGCGAACAGGTGTTGGTTCGCCCAGACATCGGCGCTATCGTGCGCCACGAAGATCGGGATATCCCCAATGATCGCGATCCCCAACTCCTGGGCGCGGTCACGCAGACGCTGCCATTGTCGGAAGAAGAAGAACTGCTGGGCCTGCTGCTGAGAGATCTCCGATTCAAATTCGACGTCCAACCGGGCAAGGGCCCTCGGGTCCCGGCGGACCAGTTCCTCCGGCCAGGTCGTCCACACCCGTCCTGCGTGCCGGCCCTTGATCGCCATGAAACGAGCGTAGTCCTGAAGCCACGAAGCGTTTTCGGCGCAGAAACGCTGGAAGGACTCGGTCAGCGCCGATGCCCATCCCTGCCGCAAGCGAGAGGTAGCTAGCTCGAGGATCTGCCGCTTGTACGGAATTACCTGACCGAAGTCCACGGCGGCCGTCGGCCAATCCCGGGCCTCCAGCTCTCCCGGGCGGATAAGCCCCTCCTCCACGAGCAGATCCGGACTGATCAAGAGCGGATTCCCAGCGAAGGAGGAGAAGCTCTGGTAGGGGGAATCGCCATAGCCGGTAGGGCCCAGCGGCAGGACCTGCCACAGCCCAGAACCGGTAGAAGCCAGCCACTCGAGCCACGCCAGCGCTGCGGGCCCGAAGTCCCCGATTCCGTGGGGTCCAGGCAAGGATGTCGGATGCAGCAGCAGCCCGCAGCGGCGCTGCTCGAGGAGGGCAGAATGGGTCACGCGGTCATTGAACCTGGGCCGTCCTGCGATAGAAGTCCCGATAGGCGCCGGCCGATCGGCCCCACCCGTAGTCCTGCGCCATGGCTCGGACTTGGAGCGCCTGCCAGGCGGGTGGATCGCGGTGGAGAGCGAGAGCCTGCCGAAGGGCCGACTCGAGGGCCTCACTCTGTGGCGGGCCGAACACGAAGCCTGTGCCCCGGCCGTCGGCGTAAGGCGCAACGGTGTCGCGCAGGCCCCCGGTGGCCCGCACGACGGGAATGCTTCCATAGCGCATGGCCATCAGTTGCGACAGGCCGCAGGGCTCGTATCTTGAGGGGACAATCAGGATATCGGAACCGCCGTACAGCCGCCGGGAAATAGCCGGGTCGAAGCGCTGGACAGAGCGCACTCGTTCGGGATGGGCCGCCGCCAGGGAACGCGCCGTGGCTTCAAGCGTTTCGTCGCCGGTTCCCAGCAAGATGAACTGCCAGGGGAGATCGACCAGACGCGAGAGCGCGGC
>JALHUE010000479.1 GCA_022866145.1 Anaerolineales bacterium
CTGACAGACAGAGTGCGGGCCCCAGGTCGTGAACGTGGGGTCCTCGCAGGAGAGCATGCGTGCCCGAGAGAATGAAAGTCCCCGTCACCGCCCATCTATTCCTGGTGAAGGCAGGGCAGGTGCTGCTGCTGCGGCGTTTCCAGACCGGCTACGAGGACGGCAACTACAGCGTCGTGGCGGGGCATGTGGATTCTGGCGAGACCGTCTACCAGGCCGCCGTGCGCGAAGCCGAAGAGGAAGTGGGGGTGCGTATTCGAGAGCGCGACCTGCGTGCCGTGGGTGTGATGCAGCGCAAGTCCAACGATGAGCGCGTCGATTTCTTCCTGGCCGCGCCGACGTGGGAAGGCGAAGTGCGCAATCAGGAGCCGGACAAGTGCGACGACCTGATGTGGCGGGACCTGGACGACCTGCCACCCAACACCATCCCCTACATCAGGCGAGCCATCGCCAACTACCGGGAGGGCCGAACCTTCGACGTCCATGGATGGGAGGCTGCGCCCACAGAGGTTCCCGTGCGCACATCCGAGGCGAGTGCCCGCGTTGTGGTTCAGCCCGCATCGGAGGACGTTCTCGACGCGTGGGTCGGCTTGAGGGCACGGCTGTGGCCCAGGGAACCGATCGAATTGCACCGGCGAGAGGCGCGAGCTTTGCTCGACGATCCGCAGAGCAACATGTGCTTCGTGGCCAGCGTGCCTGAGGCCGGGGCAATCGGGTTTCTCGAAGTCAGTCTGCGCGCCTGGGCGGAGGGATGCCGCACCCAGCCCGTTGGCTACCTGGAAGGGTGGTTTGTCGTGCCGGAGCGGCGCCAGCAGGGCGTGGGGGCGGCGTTGGCACAGGCGGGGGAAGCCTGGGCACGTCGGCACGGCTGTCTTGAGATGGGGTCAGACACCGAGGTCGACAACGACGTCAGCTGGCTGGTCCACCGTCGGCTGGGGTACCAGGAAGTCGAGCGCTCGGTCAGCTTCTACAAGCGCCTACAGGATGCTTGAGGCCCTTCTTGACTCAGCGCCATTGCCCGCGGGCCTGCGCTTGGAGCGGCTAGATGCTAGCGGCCTCGCTCCATGGCTGGCGGAGCGGACACCGCCTCGCCGTCGACTTCCATCAGCACAGCTCGCACCACCCGGCGTTCCCGGTAGGTGTCGCTCTTAGGATCATAGCCCTGGCAGGTGACCAGCGTGACCCAGGCGCGAGCCTCGTGACGGAAGATCGAGGAGTCCGAGGGCTTGACCACCGATACCTGGCGCACCTCGTAGTGGTAGCGCTCCCCCCAGGCATGCACGAAGACTGCGTCCCCATATTCGAGCTGCCCTAGCCGGGCGAACGGACCGGGAAGTCCACTGGCCACCACGACATGTCCGGTGATCACGCTGTTCCCCTTCCAAGTCGGGAAGGCAGTCCCTTCCAGATAGCCAGCGAGATCGCCGAGCCAGGTGACATCCCAACCTTCGGCCTGCCGCGGGACGCCGGTGATGGCCCGCCGAACGCCGAGCGCCGGGATTTCCAGCCACAGGTCGCC
>JALHUE010000480.1 GCA_022866145.1 Anaerolineales bacterium
CCGGTCATCAGCACCGTCCTGGCCGCTGCCGTGTTCGGCGAGGTGCTGAGCCCGCTGCAATTGATAGGGATCGCCATCACCATCGCCGGCGTTGCATGGGTCGTGATGGACAGCCGCGGCTCGAATCAGGTCGCCGGCGGGCGCCGGCACTACGCCAAGGGTATCCTGTTCGGGCTGGGCGCGGCCGCCGGCCAGGCGGCCGGCTTGATCCTGTCCAAGCAGGGCCTGGAAACCGGGATCTCGGCCCTGTCGGGAAACGTCATCCGGGTCACCGCCGCCTGCATCGCCATCTGGGTGATTGCGGGGCTGCAGCGCCAGGTCCGAGCGACGATCAGCAAGGCCCGCACCGATCGGCGGACGATGCGGCCGATCGCGCTGGGGAGCTTGCTGGGGCCGTTCATCGGCGTCTGGCTCTCGCTGATCGCCATCCAGAACACGGAAATCGGAATCGCCAGCACGATGATGGCCCTCCCGCCGGTCTTCATGGTCCCGATCGCCCACTATGTCTTCCACGAGAAGATCGGCTGGCAGTCGATCGCCGGAACCCTGGTCGCGATCCTGGGCGTGACCCTGCTGTTTCTGGCCTGACCCGCCTGCCGCCAGCCTTGGACGCCGCCGCCTCAGCCGGCGACGGTCGCGCCTCCTACCCCCCAGCTGTCTCCCAGGACCCCCCCCAGAGAGCCAACAGTTGGCGGAAATAACTTGACGTCTCGTTACGGGCATGCTAGACTGCGGGGCACGTAGATTGAGGGAAAAGGATCGCCGACCGGCTGAGTCCGGCCGGCAATGGGCATGAGAACCACCATGGATCGAGCACGCCGCAAGTCGGCCCTGCAGGACCCTCCTCTGGCGCAGGGTGAGCTCGAAAACGAGATGGAAGAGCCTCCGAGTCGCTCCCTCCCCCGTCGAGCACGCACTCAGGTTGCAGATCGGACCACGCTGAAGCCGATCGCGCCGCGCCTGCTTCCCACGCGGGAGGCAATTCCGATTCTGCTTCCGCCCGATACTGCCTTCCTGGAAACCATCGAGGCGCCGCGCCGCCTGCGCCGACGGCCTGTCCGTTTCACCGACATGAGCCAGGTGCAGGTCGTCGTCCTGCACAGCATGGCCCTGGGCCTGGATCGCGGTCGAGCGGAGGAACTGATCGCCGATCAGGAGACAGCCCAAGTCGCCCGGAAGGTGGCCGAGGCTCTGGAGGGCGAAGTCGGCGAGGTCTACGTCGTCCCCGTCTGGGACGATCTGCCATCCGCCCTGGCGCCCTTCGACCCGCGCACCCACATCGTCTTCAACCTGGTGGAAAGCCTCGGCGGGCGTTCCTTCACCGAGCCCGATGCCATCCGCCAGATCCGCAAGCTCGGCTTTCGCTTCACCGGGGTCCCCTACCGAGCAATGCGCTGGACGTCGAGCAAACTTCGAACCAAGCAGCTACTGGAGGCGGCGGGCATCCCCACGCCGCCCTATCAGGTCTTTCACAACCTGCGTGACCGAACCGTGCAAGTCCCCCTGCCGGCGATCGTCAAACCGGCGGCCGAGGGGGGCAGCATGGGCAT
Source organism: Anaerolineales bacterium (assembly GCA_022866145.1). Taxonomy (NCBI): domain Bacteria; kingdom Bacillati; phylum Chloroflexota; class Anaerolineae; order Anaerolineales; species Anaerolineales bacterium. Next base: position 1,551 of record JALHUE010000480.1, read on the forward strand.
CTCGCAGGCCTCGGTTGTCACCGACACCGAGACCCTGCTGGCCCAGGTGGAAGACTGCCTGGCAACCTACCGTCAACCGGCGCTGGTCGAGAGTCTTATCGACGGCCGCGAGCTGAATGTCGCCATGTGGGGCAACGGACGACCGGAGATCCTGCCGATCTCGGAAATCCTGTTCACCTGGACCGACGATCCGCTGCAACAGATCGTCAGCTTCAACGCCAAGTGGATCGCCGGCTCCGTCGAGTACCAGAACACCCCCGGGCAGTGCCCGGCGAAGCTCAACCCGAAGGACCAGAGCGCCGTCGAGGTCGTGGCGCAGCGCGTCCACAAGCTGTTCGGGCTCAAGGGCTTCCTGCGCATCGATATGCGCCTGCGGCGAGGCATTCCTTACGTCCTGGAAGTCAACAGCAACCCCGACCTGGCGCCGGATGCTGGATTCTTCCGATCCGCCTCAACCGCCGGGCACAGCTACCGTTCGATGGTGCTGCACATCCTCAAGCTGGCGCTGGCATCCAACCCATGATCACCATCCGCGCAACCGAACCGCAAGACCAGGCAGCGCTGCTGCGGATCGCGTCGGAAGAGCCGCTGTTCTCGGATATCGAGGCCGGCACCGTCGCTGAACTGCTGAGGGACTACCTGGCGTACCCTGACCACAACGGCTACCTGTTCTTGTCTGCTATCGATGAAGGACCCCTCGTAGGTTTCGCTTGCTTTGGGCCGACGCCGCTCACCCAGGGGACCTACACCGTGTACTGGCTGTGCATTGCTGCGGCAGCCCGCGGCCAAGGGACCGGGCGAGCCCTGATGCGTCAGATCGAGTTCGCGGCCCGGGCTGCCGGCGGACGGTTGATTGTGCTCGATACCTCCGGTCGACCGGAGTACGCTCCCACCCGGGCTTTCTACGAACGCATCGGCTATACCCGAAGTGCGACGATCCTGGACTACTACGCCGTCGGTGACGATCTTGTGATCTACTCGCTCGGCCTGAGCCCGGCAGCCTGGATCCCTCAGCCTGAGACATCCCTCCACCAGTCGCATTCAACTGCTGTGGGCTGATCGTCGGCCCGCGTGGGTGCGGCCGGCGATGACCCCCGCGCAAACGAGCCCTTCTGGCTCGATTCCGGGCCCAACGCCCGGAAGCCGCCGGCGATCTCAGCCCCCGCCTAGCCGCATCGGCCTCTCTCCCGGCGGAGTCAGC
>JALHUE010000481.1 GCA_022866145.1 Anaerolineales bacterium
CTGCCCGGCGACGATACGGCAGAAGATGCAGGCAGCATCCAGCGTCACGGGCGTCCCGTTGGCGGCGGCCTCGCGCCCGGCTGCACGGGGGCCGACCTGAAGATGCGATTCTACCATGCGGCCCGCGTTCGGCTTGCCTCCTCTGGACCCAGCACGCTCCCCGACGCTGGCGCCCGAGCGCACGTTCCGCCCGGCGGCCCCGCATCCCTTCCGTCGCAGCCAACCCTCCGAGCTTCTCGCTATGATACACTCGCCGAGATCTCGGGCCCAGGAGCCGATATGCACTTCAGCCTGCGCGCAGCCTTGGCCGTGCTGTTGCTCAGCTGTGCCAGCGCCACCCGTGCGGCGGCTCAGCCAGCGATCGTGTATGCAGTGCTCTTCTATTCCCCGACTTGCGGGCATTGCCAGCAGCTCATCCAGAACGATCTTCCGCCGCTGCTCGAGACCTACGGCGACCAGGTGCAGATTCTGGCCATCGATATCTCCCAACCCGGCGGCCAGAACCTCTACCTGTCAGCCATCGAGCGCTTCGCCATCCCGGATACGCGCCGAGGGGTTCCGGCCCTGGTGGCCGGGGACGTGGTGCTTGTCGGCGGGCGGGAGATCCCCGAGCAGTTCCCGGGCATCATTGAGGCCGCCCTGGCCAGCGGCGGGCTGGACTGGCCGGATATCCCGGGTCTGCAAGAGGCCCTGGCTCAGTTGCCGCCCCCCGCCAGTTCGAGCCCAACCCCCCTTGCCTCCGGATCGGCTGCGCCATCCTCCCCGGACTCCGCGCCGACAACGGCGGCCATCCTTCCCGCGCCTGCGCTCCCCACCGCCATTCCGGACCTGCACCAGCCAGCGATCGTCAGCATCCTCCAGACCGATCCCACCGCCTTGCTTCTGGCCAGCCTGGCCCTGCTGGCACTGATCGCGGCCATGCCGATCATCTGGCTGACCTTCCAGCGCGCCCGCCGCGGCCTGGAGCCGCCGGGTAGGCTGCGCTATCTGTTTCCCCTGCTGGCGCTCCTCGGCGCCCTCGTTGCTGCCTACTTGCTCTCGGTGGAGACCGGCGGTTCCCTGGCAGTGTGTGGCCCGATCGGCGACTGCAATGCCGTGCAACAGAGTGCCTATGCCCGCTTGCTTGGCGTTGTGCCCATCGCCGCTCTCGGCCTGCTGCTGCAGATTGGCCTGCTGGTCCTCTGGCTGGGGGTCTACAGTATGGGCTCTGCGGCCGGCCGGACATCAGCGGTTCTGTTGTTGGCGCTCAGCGCGGCAGGCGTCCTGTTCTCTATCTACCTCACTTACCTGGAGATCTTCGTCATCGGCGCCGTCTGTGCCTGGTGCTTGACGTCGGCGGTGATTGTTGCCACCGAGTGCTGGCTTGCCGCTGGGATCGCCGGATGGAGGCTGCGCCCTGCGCCGGATCTGTCGACTCCCGTATGACCTTGCCAGCCCAGCGCTGTCTGAGGCATGAGGTGCTTGTCCAAGCGTGGCCCCCCGACCTGGCCGCTCTCCGGACGGGTGATTCGGCAGCCCTCGAGCAAACTGTCCCAGGCTTATGGCGATCGCCTGTACTGGCTGGCCCTCGGCTTGCTGGGCGACCCCCAGGCGCCCGAGGCTGCTGGACTGGCGCTCGCGGAGCGCGGGCTGCGCCTGGCCGTCGCCGGAGGCC
>JALHUE010000482.1 GCA_022866145.1 Anaerolineales bacterium
CGCCTGCCGCACCGCCTGGCGCAGTTTGCCCGTCCCCTTGCCGTGAATAATCCGCAGGAACGGGACGCCGGCCAGGTAGGCCGCGTCCAGGCGCCGCTCCAACTCGTCAAGCGCCTCGTCGGCTGCTTGGCCGCGCAGGTCGATCTCGAGCGGCGGCACCGGCGGCAGGTAGGGGGCAGCCGCGCTCCGGACAGCAGGCGCTTTCCTCACCGGCCTAGCAGGCTCGCCTTCGCCTGACGGCAGCTCCAGTTCTTCCAGCCGAGCGCGCACCCGCAGTCGCCCGATCTGCACCTCCGCCTGCTCCGCCTCCACCTCTTGGACGACACCCTCCGCCTGCAAGCTGCGCACGCGGACGCGGTCGCCTGGGCGAAGCTGCACCGGGCGCGGGCTGGGCATCTCCAGGGGAGTGGGCCTGGCAACCCCGGCGACCTCGGCCTCCAGGTCCTCCAAGGCGGTTTGGATCTCCTTCAGCGCCTGGAGCGGCTGACGGGCGGCCGACAACTGCCGGCGCAGCTGGTCGATCTCGGCCCGCACGTCTTCCAGTTCACGCTCCACTTGCTGCTGCGCCTGGTGCAGCAGCCTCGCCCGCTCGTCCTCAATCGCCTCCAGCCGCCGGGCCAGCTCGGCGCGGAGGTGCTCGGCTTCGGCCATCGCCTGCTCGGCGGCCTGCCGGGCTTGCCGGGACGCGTCCCGTTGTCGGTGGATCTCGTCCAGCATCGACTCCGCCTGTACGTCCTCCGGCGCCAGCATCTGGCGGGCGCCGTCGATCACCTGGCTCGACAGACCAAGGCGCTCGGCGATCGCCAGGGCGTTCGATCGGCCTGGTAAACCGATCACCAGATGGTAGGTTGGCCGAAGGGTATTCAAGTCGAACTCGACGCTGGCATTGCGCACGCCGGGAGTGGAATGCGCATACACCTTCAACTCGGGGTAGTGGGTTGCCACCAGCGTCGTCGTCCCGCGACTCAGCAACTCCGTGAGAATCGAGCGGGCCAGCGCCGAACCCTCGGTCGGATCGGTGCCGGCCCCCAGCTCATCCAGCACGACCAGCGATCGGCGGTCGGCCAGCTTGAGGATCTGAACGATGTTGGCAATATGGGACGAGAACGTCGACAGCGACTGCTCGATCGACTGCTCGTCCCCGATATCGGCATACACACCGGCAAAGACTGTGACCTCGGAGCCGGAGGCCGCCGGCAAGTGAAGTCCGCACTGCGCCATCAGGCTGAGCAAGCCGGCGGTCTTCAAGGCGACCGTCTTGCCGCCGGTGTTGGGCCCGGTGATGACCAGCGCCGTGGTCCCGGCGTTCAACACCAGGTCGATCGGCACGACCCCGCTTGGGTCGAGCAGCGGATGGCGCGCCGCCATCAACCGCAGCCGCCCGGCATCCTGCGGCGGGCGGTCGACATCCAGCAGGATCGGCTCGGCGGCTCCCAGCGCCTCGGCATACCGCGCCCGGGCGAACGCCAGATCGAGCTCAGCCAGCGACCCCACCGTCAGGTGGATGGCTTCGGCCTGCTCGCCGATCCTGGCCGAGGCCTCGGCAAGGATGCGCCGGATCTCGTCGCGCTCTGTCAGTTCCAGCTCGCGCACCTCGTTGTTCAAATCAACGATCGTGATCGGCTCGATGAAGAAGGTCGCGCCCGATGCCGACTGGTCATGAATCACCGATCGGATGCGGCCTTTGAACTCGGCCCGCAGCGGCA
>JALHUE010000483.1 GCA_022866145.1 Anaerolineales bacterium
CCGCCCCAGGATAGCAGTGGGGTTTGGGCTGGGCCCAAACCCCACAAGTTCCATTCCCACCGCTCTTCGGCCGGCCGTCTAACAGTCCATGCAGGCCTGCGTTGGAGTGCGCGACGGCGTTGGCGTCCGCGACGGCGGCAGCGTGTGGGTAGCGATCGGAGTCAGTGTCCTGGTAGGTGTCGGCGTCCGGGTCGGCATATCGGTCTCCGTCGGCGTCGCGGTGTGCGTGGGCGTCCGGGTCGGCGTATCGGTCTCCGTCGGCGTTCGGGTGACCGTCGGCGTCTTCGTGACGGTCGGGGTATCGGTGCGCGTCGGTGTGCGCGTCGGCGTCGGCGTGTCCGAGGGCGTAGGCGTGATCGTCGACGTGTTGGTCGGCGTGATCGGCGTCGGCGTGCCGGTGATCGTCGGCGTCGGCGTATCGGTTCGCGTCTGGGTCACTGTCGGCGTCGCGGTGCGCGTCGGAGTGTCGGTGGCTGTTGGCGTGATCGTCGGCGTCGGAGTGATCGTTCCCGTGCTGGTCACGGTCGGCGTCGAGGTGGGCGTGGGCACAGCCCGCGACACTGATCCACTGACAACGCAGATGTCGTCGAAGGTCAGCGTCACCCAGTAGTCGCCGTACAGCCCTGGGGTGAAGGGGACGTTCATGAACAGGCCGTACCAGGTGTTGGTCACGAAGGACGGAAGAACGATCGGCGGCGACGGCGCTTCGGCATGCGGCGAGATCGCGTCGCTGCCGAGCCAGTAGTAGCCCGAGAAGTTCATGCCCCACAGCGCCTGGCCCGGGTAGTAGCCCGGTTCGACCCAGGAGATGCTGGAATTGGTCAGATGCACCGCCCCCGGATTGTTGTTGGTGACGTTCATCCGAACCCACTGGCCCCAAATGTCGGTGTAGTTGACGCTGAGGGCGCTGCAGTCCGGGGTCGGGGTCACGGTCACCGTCGAGGTCTCCGTCGGGGAGGGGGTGATGGTGAGGGTCGGCGTGATCGTCGCCGTGAAGGTGGGCACGGAGATCGTCGCCGGCAGGCCGACGACGCGCGCCACGCGAAACTGCTCGACGATGGCTTCGCGCTTGGCCGTCAGCCGGATCTCGGGCCACCACGTGCTGACCAGGGGCACGATCAGCGGGTGCTCGAAGTCGACCGTGACCACGACCCGGTCGCCAGGGCCGCCTCCGTCCTCGGCGGGTGCGCAGTCCGCCGGCCAGTTAGCCGGCAGGGGAGCGTTGCTATCGGCGGGCGAGTAGATCACCCCGGTCTTGTTGGAGCAGATGGTGATGTTGAAGTAGCCGGGGACCCCGGGGAATACGGTCTCGTTACGAAGGATGGCAACCGCACCGGCGCGGGCGGCGTCCTTGATCGAAGGGATACGGGCGGCATCCTCCTCCGGGCGGTCGTCGCACACCCCGCCGGGGAAGCCGGCGCAGTAGGTGTCGTCAAACTCGCCGGTGACGGCGTAGCGCGCCCCGAAGCGGGCGCCGTTCTCGATCGCCAGCCAGGCGTGCAGCACCCGCGCCAGCTCGATGATCACGAACAGCAAGAGCAGCATCACGGGCAAGATCAGGGCAAACTCAACGAGACCCTGCCCGCGGAAGCGACGGCGGCCTGCGGTGGCCGCCGGATGGCTGGCTGGCAACCGTTCCATCCCACGTCCCCTTCGTTCAGATTTTCGTGTCCGGCGACCGGGCCGCCGCAGCCTGCGCAGGCGGACCGGGGCCGCAGGAACTCAGTGCGTGATCCGGGTGAAGATGCGCGAGGCGATGGCCTCGAACACCCTCAGCAGTTGGGCGCCAGTTGGCGAGAAATAGTAGTTGCCGCATCCGGGAGTAGTGCCGGCGGCGACAGCGGTGCA
>JALHUE010000484.1 GCA_022866145.1 Anaerolineales bacterium
CAGGTACGCCCGGCCGCGCAGGATATGGGTGTTGTGGGACCTCGCGAAGTGGGCGGTCGTCAAGGAGCCGCCTGACAGGATCGACTCGTCCGACCGCGGCTCACCGGCAAACACGCTCAGCCCGCCCAGACAGGCTTCAGCTAGCCGATCGAAGAACGGCAGACGGTAGGCCGGAAGCACCCTCTGCTGAACACCCACCTTGCCCGAGTAGGTCAGCATCGGCCTGCCTTCCGGCTGCCACCGAGAGATGAATGGGATCCGCCTGATCCAGGTGAGAACCTTCCGGCCAACCCGGGCAGGCCGGGCAGGCCGGATAGATATCGCGCCAACTCGATCGATCCCATGCCGCTAGCCCGCCCAACCCAGGGCTGCCAGGTAGCCATCGACCATTCGGTCCAGCCCAAATGCCGCCTCGGCCCGCGCCCGTGCCCCGCGCCGGTAGCGTGGCAGGTCTGCCAGCACCTCCGCCGCAGCCGCCGCCAGGCCGCCGATATCCGGCGGCTCCAGCTTCCAAGCATCGGCACCGTAGGGAACCAGCCGCCCGGCGCTCGGCTCTACCAACTCGGGCAGCGCCCCGGTGTCGAAGGCCACGACCGGGGTTCCACAGGCCAGGGATTCGATCACCGTGTTGGGACAGGCCGGGTGGAGATCGGCCGAGAACAGCATGCTGCCGGTGTGATAGAGGCGGGGGAGCTCCGGTGAGGCGACCGCGCCCATCCAGGTGATCGGTCGAGGCGACCCGGAATCGGACGCCTGCCGGACCTTCCCGGACACCTGTCCGGCCACGATCAGCTCGACCGGACGTCCGATGGCACCCAGGGCGTTCAGCAGCGAGATTGCGTGCTCCAGTCCTGTCTCGTAGCCTCCCGCGAGACTGGCTTCGACCACCAGTAGCCGCGAGCCAGGGCTCTCCGTCTGGGGTTCGCCGGGCCGGAAGGCCTCAAGGGATACGCCATTGTGGACGACCGCGCTCGGGACCTGAACGGCACCATAGGTCTCGTCCCACCATCGGCGCACGAACTGGCTCTGATAGATCACCCCGTCCGCCAAATGGCTTCGCAGCCAGCGCAGCAGCAGGTTGTTGATCTCAGCCCGCAGGAAATGGCGGGCCCCGGTCCGGCGACGGCGATGGATCCAGTTCATGCCATCCAGGCGCTGGACGATCGGGATGCCTTGGCGGCGGACACGGTGCAGCCCACCCAGGTGGCGGGTTCCGCCGGAGACCAGTACGGCCGCATAAGGCGTGTCCCTCAGGTCGTAGCACTGGTCGATGCCGCGAGCGGCGAGCCCTTCGGCCAGCCGCCGCTGGAAGGTCGCCGGACCGGCAATGCCACCCTGGCGGCTGACCAGGCACAGCCTTCGGAGCGGCGCCGCCGTCATTCGCCTCCGGCTCCGCAGCCCATCCACCCCGCCTCAACCCGCCGACCGCAGGGCAGCTACGATCCGGGCGGCGGCCTGGCCATCCCCGTAGGGATTGGCGGCGCGGGCCATCTGGGCGTGCGCCGCCGGGTCGCGGAGCAGCCGCCGGGTCTCGGTCAGAATGCGCTGCGGGTCGGTTCCCACCAGGCGGGCGGTCCCGGCCTCCAGGGCCTCGGGCCGCTCGGTGACCTGGCGCAGCACGAGCACCGGCACCCCCAGCGCCGGGGCCTCCTCCTGCAGACCACCCGAATCGGTCAACACCAGGTGGGACCGCTTGAGCAGGTGGACCATCGGCAGATAGTCGAGCGGCTCGACCAGGCTGATGTTCGCCACGTCGCCCAACAAGCGATGGGCCGGCTCGGCAACATTCGGGTTGCGATGCACGGGGTACACCAGGTGAACATCCCCGGCGAACTCCTCGGCCAGCGTCCGCAGCGCGCCGAAGGTTGCCTCCAGCGGGGGACCGAAGTTCTCGCGACGATGCGCCGTCACCGTGATCAGCCGTCGTCCGGCCGGCACCTCGCGCAGCGGGCCGGCGCCCCAGTCGTACGGCAGGGCGGCCACGCGCAGCAGGGCATCGATGACCGTGTTGCCGGTGACCACGATCAGCTCCGGCCGCACACCTTCGTGCAGCAGGTTGGCTCGCGCTCTCTCGGTGGGTGCGAAGTGCAGGTCGGCGACGACGCTCGTGATCCGCCGGTTGACCTCCTCTGGGAAGGGCTGCCACTTGTCGTCGGTACGCAGACCGGCCTCGACGTGTCCCAGGCGGGTCCGGTGATAGAACGCCAGCAGCGCCGCCGCCATCACCGTGGTGGTGTCCCCCTGCACCAGCACCCACTCCGGCTTGACCTGGGCCATGACCGGGTCGAGACCGCGGAAAACCGCTGCCGTCAGGTCGGCCAGGGACTGGTCCGGCTGCATCAAGTCCAGGTCGAAATCGGGCCGAATTCCGAACAGGCCGAGCACCTGGTCCAGCATCTCGCGATGCTGGGCCGTGACGCAGATCACGGATTCGAAGTCCGGCGAGGAGCCCAGCTGCGCGATGACCGGCGCCATCTTGATGGCTTCCGGCCGCGTGCCGAAGATCGACAGGACCCGATGGCGTTCGACGGACATCCTGAATCTCAGTCCAACGCTAGCGGCGCGCCGAGGCGATGCAGCCGGAACCCGGCTGCCTGCCAATCGGCCTGCCGCCAGACGCCGCGCAGGTCGACCGCCACCCGCCCGGCCGCCCAGGCTGCCGCCTGCTGGGGATCGAGGTCGCGGAACAGGCTGTGGTCGACGAGCAGCACGATCGCCTGGGCGCCCTTCAGCCCGGTTTGCAGGTCGGGCGCGGCCGAGCATCCGGGGGCGGACGCCTGCGGGACGAAAGGATCGAAGGTGGTCACTCGCGCCCCCCGCTGCGCCATGCCCTGGGCGACGGCGATCGCCGGACTCTCGCGCAGGTCATCGACCTCGGGCTTGTAGGTCAGCCCGAGGGCGGCGATTGACTTCCCGTTCAGCCCGCCGAGAGCCCGCTCGACGAAGCCCACGCAGTACTCCGGCTGGGCGTCATTCACCTGCCGCGCCTGGCGGATCAAATGAGCTGCATCCGGGGCCGCTTCCACCAGGAACCATGGGTCGACGCCGATGCAATGCCCGCCGACCCCCGGCCCCGGCCGCAGGATGTTCACCCGTGGATGCAGGTTGGCCAGGGCGATCGCTTGCCAGACATCCACGCCGAAGCCGTCGGCCAGGCGAGCGAATTCGTTCGCCAGGGCGATGTTGCCATCACGGAAGGTGTTCTCCATCAGTTTGACCATCTCGGCGGTCGTGGCATCGGTCAGATGGATCTCGCCGCGGACAAAGATCTGGTACAGCGCCCGGCCAGCCTCGGCCGAGGCGGCACTAACCCCGCCGACCACCCGGGCGTTCTCGATGAGTTCGCGCAGGATCTGGCCCGGCAGGACGCGCTCGGGGGAGTAGCACAGGTGGAACCCCTCGCCGGCCCGCAGCCCGGAACGCTCCAGGATCGGTGCCACCAGGTCGGTCGTCGTGCGCGGCGGTGAGGTGGACTCCAGCACGACCAGGTTGCCGGGACGCAGCACAGAGACGATCGACTCGGCAGCCGCGGTCACGAAGCGCATGTCGGCTCGCTTGTCCGGCAGGACGGGCGTGGGAACTGCCAGCAGGAAGGCGTCGGCGGGTTCGGGCGCCTCGCTCACTACGAACCTTCCCGACTGGAAGGCGGCCTGCACCAACGACCGCAAGCCCGGCTCTTGAATGTGAATCTCGCCGTCACGCAGGATGTCTACCACGCGGCGGTTGACATCCACGCCGACGACGGCCAGCCCGTGCATGGCGAAGGTGCTGGCCGTCGGCAGGCCGATGTAGCCCAGCCCCAAGACGCAGATCTTGTGGAAATCCACGCGGTGTGCCCCCGAGGCTCGGATTATGCCACA
>JALHUE010000485.1 GCA_022866145.1 Anaerolineales bacterium
ACGTGAGGAATGGGCAGAGGGGTGATCCTCACTGATGTAGGCGGTGAAGGACCTGGGGACGTCGCATCAGTTGGGGGGTAGAAGAAACCCTGGTTCGCCGTTCCCAAGGCAACCGGCCAATACGGCCCTTGGGGGTCGACTGCATATGCTCAGGGTCTCAAGCATCTAGGCGTACCTACAGCGGGGGAGGTGGTCGAGCTTGCTGCGCATCCCCTGGTCCTCGGTCTCCAAGCTCGCGCAGGATGGTCGCATTCCGTGCCAGAAGGCCGGTGCCCGTACTGTCGGGGGGGTAGCCGTGTCCGGAAGCCGAACATAGAATCGTTACAACGATCGGGCTTGCCGGATGCCCGGGAGATACTCCCTGCTCGTGGGGCGTCCGGAGCTGGGTTCCACTCGAGATGTGAGGCTTCGCATGAAAACTCTCTTGTTCGCCGTTCTCTCGGGAATGCTAGCCCTGTCGCCAGCCCGCGTCCGCCCGGCCCAGATCGACATCGCCCGCAACGAAGCTGAGGCAAGCTTCCCCAATGCCATCACCTTCTATCTGACGGCCTCGTCCCCCGCCTCGATCGAAAGCGTCGAGCTGGAGTTTGGAACGGATGCGACTGCCTGCGGCGAGAGCACAGCCCGGGTGGTTCCTGACGACTTTGTGCCGGGCACCACCGTTGCCACCGAGTGGACCTGGGACCTCCGACGAACGGGCGCCCTCCCGCCCGGTACAGAGGTTTGGTGGAGATGGATCGTGCAAGATTCCGCAGGTGGGGAGTTGACGACGCCGGACCAGTCCATAGTTGTCGAGGACACCCAGCGCTCCTGGCGCAATACGGCTTCGGATCCAATCGATCTCTACTGGTATACCGGCGACAACCGGTTTGCCGATACCCTGATGGGCGCTGCCCAGGCCGCCCTGGTCACCATCCGGGAGGCGACGGGAGTCGAGTATGACGGAGATATCCGCCTCTATGTCTATGGCGACTCCACGGAAATGCAGTCGGCAACGCTGTTCGCTCCCGACTGGAGTGGAGGGCTTGCCTTCCCGGAGCACAGCGCCGTGCTGGCCGCCATTGCGCCGAATGAGCTGGCGTGGGGCCAGCGGGCGGTCGCCCACGAACTCACCCATGTCGTGCTTGGTCAGTACACCTTCTCCTGTCTCGATTCGACGCCCACCTGGGTGACCGAAGGCCTGGCGATGTATGCCGAGGGGGAGCCGGAGGAAGGTCTGCTCTCGAGCCTGGAAGAGGCCGTCCAGGAAGGGACGCTCTTACCCGTGCGATCCCTCAGCCAGGGCTTCTCAAATGACCCCTACCTATCCTACCTGGCGTATGCCCAATCCTACAGCCTGGTTGATTTCCTGGTGGGAGAGTACGGGCCGGAGAGGATGATTGCCCTGCTGGATCAATTCCGCCAGGGATCGACGGAGGATCAAGCCCTTCAGCGAGTCTACGCGTTCGACCGCGACGGTCTGGATGCAGCTTGGCGCACATCCATTGGCGCCGCCGAATCCCAGGGGGCTGTCCCTGCCGAAGGGAAACCCACGCCCACGCCGTATCCAACCTTCGCCCCTCTGGGTGCTCCGAATGCAGGCGCAGCCACATCTGTGGTGAGTGCGTTGACTGCTGCCGCGACCCCGATACCTGCGACCGATGAAACCAAGCCTTCGGGCAAAGCCCCGCCGGGGTTGTGTGCGGCTCCCGCGGCAATCGGTGTCGTCGGTCTTGGCCTGATGTTGCTTCCCCGCGCCCAACGGCGAGCGGGGGC
>JALHUE010000486.1 GCA_022866145.1 Anaerolineales bacterium
CAACCATTTCGCGGCCAGGTACACGAGCGAGTTGCCTTCCAGTCCCCCCAAGGCTGCGGGGTCGGTCGGTAGCGGCGCGACGACGGAGATCGATAGCCCATAGAGAAGGATGGGCACTGCAACGGCCAGCCCCGCCAACGGTCCGGCAAGGCCGATGTCCAGCAGGACGTTGCGGTCCCGCGGCGGACGTTTGAGGCGGATGAACGCGCCCAGCGTGCCGAACGCGCTTCCGGGAAATGGCAGGAAGTAGGGCAGCGATACGGGCGAGCTGTGCGCCTGTGCCGCCAGGTAGTGCCCGAACTCGTGCGCCAGCAGGATAGCCAGCAGGCTCACCGCAAACGGGATGCCGGCCGGCAGTGCCCGCAGCAGGCCCCCCAGGTGGGGCGGCCCTAAGTAGCTATACAGCGCCCCCGCCAGTAGCACGCTGAACAGCGTCAGGGCGAACAGTCCGAGGTTGATCCAGGGATTGGAAGGCTTGACGGCGGGCAACGCCTCGGCGGCGTACACCACCGCCAGATCGCCTTCTTTGCGAGTCAGCAACTGGACCTCTTCGCGCTCGAAAATCGGGGAAAGCAGGGCGAAGGCCTCTTCGGCCGGAAGGGTCATTTCACCGCGAAAGCGCGCCAAATAGGTGTCCTGCGCCACCCCAGCAGTGAAATCCTCGACTCGCATGACCTGCTGCACACTTGGCAACAGGCGGTCGATCAGTACCAAATTGTCCGGCTGAACCCGCACAGTCATTGAACCCTAAGCCTGCGAACGAGAAGGCGGGGATGGATGGGAGTCGAACCCACCGCGGCCCGCTGCGCGGCCCGCCGCCGGTTTTGAAGACCGGGGAGCCCACCGGGACCCAACCACCCCCGTTCGGGCAAGAAGCTTACCGCGCGCCCCTGAGCGTGGCAAGGGTAGGACTTCCGAGCACAACAACGCGGCTACACTACAATTGTTGTCTGGCATACGTTGCAGCAGGCATCGAATGGGGTCATGGTGAAGCGCTTCAGATGGGGGCTGCGCCCACTCCGTTTGAGCGGAATCGGCGTACGGCTGCTTCGGTTGGTGGTGCTGCCAGTCTTGGTGCTCGGCTGCGCTCCGAAGGCTGTCGCCACCGAGGCTCCACAGCCGCAGCCCGCCAGGCTTGGCCCAACGTCAACGCCCGCGCCGACAGCCCCTACCCCCACTCCGCCTCCCCCTGCCCCGACCCTGACCGCCATCCCCCTCCCCTCTTCGGACGATTGGCGCCTGGGTCCGGACGAGGCTGACCTCTCCCTGCTCGTGTACTCCGATTTCCAGAGTCCCGCTGGCGCCCGCCTGGCAGACGTCCTGGCCGACCTGAGGGCGATTCACCCCCATGACCTACAGATCGTCTTCCGTCCCTATCCGCTCTGGCCGGTTCACGACAAGGCGCTGATTGCGGCCCAAGCCGCCGAAAGTGCCGGTGCCCAAGGGCTGTTTTGGGAGATGCATGACCTCTTGTTCTCCAGCGCCGATGAATGGGTCGCCCTCAGTCCGGAGGACTTCCGCGCCTGGCTGGAGGCCGCTTCCCGCAGCCTGCCTCTCGATCACCAAGCCTTTGAGCGTGCGATGAGCGAAGGCACGTTCGAGGACCACGCCCTTCGGGATTTCGCCGCCGCCCTGGCCTCCGGCCTGCCTGGCGCCCCGGTCGTGTTCCTGAACCAGACCCTTGTCCCCATGGACCCCACCTTGAACAACCTGGAGGCGCTGCTTCGGCTTTCCCAGGTCGAGGCGCAAGGCCTGCCGCCGGGCCCCCCGCCAGCTGCCAGACCGGAGAAAGCGTATCTCGCCCTGCTGGACACCAGCGCTGGCCCGATCGAGATCGAGCTGTACCCGGCCTCCGCCCCGCAGGCCGTGGGGAGCTTTGTCTACCTCGCTCAGCAGGGCTGGTACAACGGGACAGTTTTCCACCGGGTGGTCCCGGGGGCATTGGCCGAGAGCGGCGACCCGACCCACACGGGTTTGGGCGGACCCGCCTACCGTTTCGGGAATGAGATCGACTCCAGCCTGTCGTTCTCACAGGTCGGCATGGTCTCATTGCGGAATGACGGTCCAGGATCGAACGGCGGGATCTATTTCATCAACCTGCGCCCACTTCCGGACCTGGACGGGACGTACACCATCTTTGGACGGGTGCTCACTGGCCTCGATCTGCTGCAGCAGCTGCCAGGGCGGGACCCCATCGGCGATCTGCTCCTGACGGCTCCGCTGGTGATCGAAAGCGTGTCAATCCAGGTTCTGGATGCGTAGCAGTCAGGCTTGCTTGACAGCCTCCTGTCGCAGTGCTAGAGTTGCGCCGACCTGCCCCACAGTCCGGGTTCGAGCCAGCCTCAGGTGATCCCAGCGTGACGAAATCCCGCACCGAATCCATGGTGGAGCTGCTCCGAGACCTCAGTGCCTCCTCCCCGGATGTCGAGGCCTCGGCGATTGTCAGCGTGGACGGCCTGACGATGGCATCTGCCCTCCCGCAGAACGTGGAGGAAGACCGCGTCGCCGCCATGTCCGCAGCGATGCTATCGCTCGGGGAGCGGATCGCCAACGAGTTGGGACGTGGCAAGCTCGATCAGGTATACATCAAAGGCGAGGCCGGCTATGTCATCCTGATGGCGGTGGGCCGTGAGGCGGTGTTGACGGTCATGGCACGCGCAGAAACGCAACTCGGCCTGCTGTTCCTGGAGATGCGCCGGACCACCGAGGACCTGGCCGGGTTGCTGTGACCCCCGGGGGAAGTGCGTGACTCCGATTGCTCGAAGCGGCTATCTCCATCCCAACAAGGCTGTGCTAGGTCAGTTGCTTGCTCTGGAAGACCTGATGGGCAAGAACGGGGTGAGCGCCGTGCTCAACCTCTCGGGCCTGAAGGCATGGATCGACCACTACCCCCCCGACATTCTAGACAAGCAGATCGACTTCGCCGACGTCGCTTCAATTCAGTTGGCCTTGGAGGAGATCTACGGCGTACGAGCCGGACGGAACATGGCCAGGCGCTCGGCGTGGGTAGGCTTGCAAGGCCTGCTCGGAGACCTCGGCGCCCTAGCCCCGCTCGCTGCCCTCGCCCGTCAGACCCAGCCGCCCCAAGAGCGCATGGCGGTTGCCATGGCCTCTTTCGCCAAGCTCATGTCAAAGGCCTCCGACCAAGCTTGCCAGGTGCAACCTGACGGGGCTGGGGTTCGGCTAACGTCGCGCCCCTGCCCGCATTGCTGGGGACGCCAGGCGGGGGAACCGATCTGCCACGCCATGGTTGGCGCGCTGGAGGGACTTTGCAGCCTGGTGGCTGGCGAGGTGGCTTGGAGTGTGCAGGAGACGACCTGCACCGCGGCCGGGGCCGAGGATTGCCAGTTCCTCATCCTGCCTTCGGCTGCAGGCTAACTCGAGTGTGCCGGATGTCCGGCCTGACGCTCCGCCTGACACGGACTGCGCCCGGCTTGCGGACAACCTGCCCTTGATGCGCCAACTCACCCTTGTAATCCCGACCTACAACGAGGCCGACAACATCCGGCCGCTGGTTGAGGCCCTTTTCGACCTGGGGCTTCCCGGCCTACGCCTCCTCGTGGTGGACGACAACTCACCGGACGGAACGGCCGATGAGGCCGCCCGTGCTGGAGCCTCTCACGGCGGCAGGGTGTCTGTCCTTCGGCGAGCCGGCAAGCTGGGGTTGGGGACCGCCTACATTGACGGGTTCCGGCATGCACTCTCGGCGGGTGGGCAAGCCATCGGCCAGATGGACGCCGATTTCTCGCATGCGCCGGGCTACCTACCCGACTTCCTCCAGGCGCTGGAATCATGCGACGTGGTATTCGGTTCGCGCTACGTCGCCGGCGGCGGGCTTGATCCGCGCTGGGGGCCGGGGCGGCAACTGCTCTCCCGCTTCGGAAATGTGTACGCTCGAGCGATCCTGGGGATGAGCCTGACCGACACGACCGGAGGCTACCGAGTCTGGCGCCGTGAGACCCTGGCCGCCATGCCGCTCGATCGGATTCGGTCCAATGGGTATGTCTTCCAGGTTGAAATGGGTTACGTGGCTGAGAAGCTGGGGTTCCGGCAACTCGAGCTTCCGATCTACTTCGAAGAGCGCCGCCTGGGCCGTTCAAAGATGTCATTGAGGATCCAGCTGGAGGCCGCCCTGAGGGTATGGCAGGTCCGCTGGATGCACCGCCATCTCCGACCCCTCCCCCGCTAGGCCAGGCCACCCGAACGGCCGCGGCGTTTCGTCCATTGTCAGGAGGATCTCGGCCCTTGGGGCGCGGTAGGCCGGCGGCCTGCGGTTCGTTGACGTCTGCTCAACTGGATGTCCAGGCGCCTGCGCGACGCGCCCGAAGTGGACGGCGCGCTCAAGGCCCGGCGGCGACGGCCTCACACAGGTGGAGCCAGTCCTCGATGCCCAGTTCCTGGGCACGGGCGCCCGCAGGCAGATCTGCCCGAGCGAGCCAGGCGTCGACCCGCTCGGCCGGCGCCTGCAAGGAGGAAGCCAGCGCGTTGCGCAGCTTCTTGCGCCGCTGCGAGAACCCCCCCCGCGCCAGATCGAAGAACACAGGGACCCATTCTCTCTGGACCCTGGGCTGCTCATAGCGATCGATGCGCAGCACGGCCGAGTCCACCTCAGGGGGAGGATGAAAGGCGGCCGCTGGAATAACGGCGGCGATGGCAGGCGCACCGTACACCTGAACGCTGAGCGCCAGCAGGCTCATCTGCCCAGGGCCGCTGGCCACCCGCGCCGCCACTTCCTGCTGAACGGTGAGCACCACGCGAAAGGCTGGCGTCTCGGCCTCCAGCAGGCGGCGCAGCAGGGCGGATGTGATCCCGTACGGGATGTTGGCCACGACGGCATGGGGCTGCGAACCGTGCAGGCTCTCCAGAGGCAAGGTCAGAATATCCCCGTACACAAGGCGGACGCCAGGCAGTTGGGCGACAGCTTCGTCCAGCGCCGGGCGGAGCCTGGTGTCCAGTTCGACAGCAACCACCTGGTAGCCGGCGTGAGCCAGATGCCAGGTGAGACTCCCTACCCCGGCCCCGATCTCCAGCACCAGGGTTTCGGGCGGCAGCTCGGCGGCACGCACGATGGCATCCAGGCGATGGCCGTCCAGCAGGAAATGCTGGCCGAAACGCTTGTTGGGCCGGATGCCATGCCGCCGGAGCAGGTCGCGCCAATTGGGCTCTGGCAACCCTAGCACCGCCGCGGGGCCTGACGCGGGTGCGCCAGGCGTCTGAGAACAGGCCTCACGGGCAGGTGGGCTCGTCAGGCTCAGTGGGCCAAGTTCCGGCGACGAAGGAGCTCACCAAGTCCCGCACGGTTTGTTCATCGGCTGTAAGCACAAAGGACCCTCGGTCGTTCCGGCCTCCGGTCAGAATCTCCTCGGGAACGCTCTCGAAGATCAGATCCTGGCTGTCGAGGGAGGGCAGCAAACAGGCCAGCTGAGTCATCTGCCCCAGGCTGAGATCCGTCAGGATCGAGCCGGAGAACGCGCCGAGGATCGCCGGAATGCGGGTGATGACCTCCGGGCTCTGCAGCTTGCCCTTCAAGGCACACAAGACCTGCGTCTGTCGCTCATCGCGCTTGAAGGCGTTGTCCACCTTGCGGATGCGGGAGAATCGAAGCGCCTGCTCCCCGTCGAAGTGATGCTGACCGGCCGGGAAGTAACCCATATCCTCCGTCCGGTCGTCGACCGGACGGCCATCGACCGCCTGCGGCAGATAGATGTCGACGCCGCCCACCGCGTCGACCAGTTTCACGAAGGTCTGCATGTTGACGGCGGCGTAGTGCTCGGGCTGCGCGCCGAAGTTATCATCGAGCGTGCGCGCCAGTAAACCGGGCCCGCCGCCCGGGCCATCGTAGTAGCCCATACCCGGGTTGCCGTACAGGTAGGCCTGGTTCAACTTGCCGTGCGTGATCCCATAGTGAGACGCGATTCCCGGAATGCGCACCCACATGTCACGCGGGAAGGATAGGGAGGTCACCTTGGGATCGACGAAGTCCACCCTGACAAGGCGGACAACATCCGCCAGTCCGTAGAGATAGCTGTCGTCGCGGTTGTCCGCACCCACAGCCAGGATCAACATCGACTCCGGTCCCCCGCACACCGGCTGGGGCCCGGGCGTGACGGCGACCGCCGCCAGGTCAGGAGTCGCTTCCGAAGCCGGAGGGGCCTTGGAGGCTGCGCTCGGCTGCGGCGTGTGGGGCGCCAGTTGCAGGCCGGGCCCGAGGGGCTTGGCGATCGCGCAGGCAGACGTGCCCAGGGTCAGTATCAGGCCGGCAAGGACAGTCGTGAACTGGCGGGGCTTGGGCATCGTCGCGCGGTTCAACTCCAAGAGCTTGCGGGAAGTGTGGCAGGGAGGAAGGGGGCTGCCGGAGTGGGTGAAGGAGGAGTATACCATGCGCGCAGCCGGCGAAGGCATGCGAAATTTGACGCCCGTGGCGCGCACGGGTATCATGGCGCTTCATCTCCCCTGCGAGTGAACCCTACCCGCCGTGAAGAACGAGCCAACGCCAGCGGACCTGCCTGCCAAGCGCCGATCTCCAACGGCAGGCGTGCCGATCCTGGCGGCCTTCGCTCTGATGGGCTGCCTGCTCGCAGGAGTGGGCGTCGTCATCTTTGGCCTGGAGCAGCCCTGGAACTCGAGCGTTCTGCTCCTGGCGGTCGCAGGTGCAGGGGCCGCGGCTGAACCGGTACTGCTGTGGATTGGCTGGGCCAGACGGCCGTCCTCCTACCGCTTGTCGGCGCTAGTGGCCGGTGCGGCCGGTTGCGGTCTCGTGCTCCTCTCTGGTGGGCATGGATTAGCCTGGCAGGCCGTGGGCGTCGCTGCCGCCGCCTGCCTCGGCTCCGCATTGGCCTCCTGGAAACACCTCGGACTCACGGAGGATAACTACCCGCCGGCGCCTGCGGCCCGGGCTGCGGTAGAACAGGCGCATCAATCGCACGGGGGCGCATCGCCTCGGCGTTCAGCCCCCAAGCGAGGCTTCGACGTGGTGTTGGCCATGGCTGCTCTTGTTCTCACCTCTCCGTTGTGGCTCGCCCTCATGGCGCTGATATGGCTTGAAGAGCCGGGGCCGGTGTTCTTCGTCAAGAACTCGGTCGGCCGCGGCGGCAGGACGTTCCGGCAATGGAAGCTGCGCACAATGGTCCACGGCGCCGAGGACTCCTCCGGCCCGGTTCTCGCAAGCGAGGACGATGCCCGGGCACTAGCGGTGGGCCGCTGGCTGCGCAAGACCGCCCTCGACGAGCTGCCACAGCTGGTGAACATCCTGATCGGCGACATGAGCTTCGTCGGCCCGCGGCCCCAGCGAACAGTCCTGGTTCTCGAGTACCTTGAGTCCATGCCGGAATACGCCGATCGCCATCAGGTGCGTCCTGGGTTGGCGGGCCTGGCGCAAGTGGCCGGGGATTACTACCTGACGCCGAGGCAGAAGCTGCGCTTCGACCGGCTGTACGTTCAGCATGCCGATCTGCTGTTCGATCTGTGGCTGGTGACTCTCGCCTGCCTGGTGGTGTTTTGGTGGCGGTGGCAGCCGGGATGGCGCGGCTATCTCTCCGCTGCCCAGATCCGTGGGCGGCGACGGCGCAGCGCTCGGTCTTGCGCCTAGGGTCCGGGAACGTGTTCGCCTGTCTGACCTTCCGGCGGCACGGCCAGACTCACTGGCCCGGGAGTCTCGCTGGCGCGCTTCCAGGCCAGGGTGATGACGACGAGCGCGATCAGCGCGTTGAGCACTTGCCCCAGGACAGCGCCGTACACGCCTAAGAGCTGGATCAGGACGACGCCCACAGTGAACATTGCCACAATCGCCAGGCCATGGGCAACGAAGATCGGTCGCGTCCGCTGCATGGCTTTCAGGCCGACCTGGTAGGGGAAGTACACAAACCACAGCGCGTACTGCACGCAGAAGAGCGCCACTGCCGGAGAGTACACCAGATACTTGTCCCCGAAGAGCAGGTTGAGCGCCAGCGGCGCAGCAATCGCTACGACCAACAGGTAGGCAAAGACCGGGATGCCGAGAAACAGAAAGGCCCGCCGAAGCACGCGCCGCAACGCGGCCCGCCCAACCCGGGCCTCGGCCCGGGCGGCGCGAGGTGTCAGGAAGGGGTCGAGGGCTGCGATCACGACGTGCACTGGAGCCACGAGCGTCTGCACGGCCCGGTAGGCGCCAGCCGCAGCAAAGCTCACCAGGCCGGCGGCCAGAATCGGGTACACCTCGAGCGAGACCCACCCGGCAAGCTGTCCCCCCAACACCCATCGGCCGAAGGCCCAGTTCTCCCGCCAGGTGCCGGACATGTCGATGGCTGTGCGCCGCCAGTACTTGCGGGCCTGCCACACGCCGACCGGAATCGCCGCCAGGGCTCCCCAAGCGATCGCATCCATGCCAGCCATCCCCGACAGCTCGCCGCGACTCCCAAACCACACCAGGACAGCAAGGCGGACCAGCGAGGCGGCCGCGGTATTCACCACGGCATCTCGAATGCGGCGCGCCGGGTAGAACAACCGACGCAAGAACTCCTGCGGCTGCCAGACCAAGAAGACGAACCACAGCCCAAACAAAGTTGGCCCGGCCATGTCATTGCCCAGGGCCGTCAGGAGCCATCCCACGCCAGCCGCCGCCAATGCCGACACGGCCGCCTGCCCAATTTGGATCACGCCGGCGGCCGTCAAGTAGCGGCCAAAGCGCTCGGAGCCCATCATGGCGCCGAGGGTGCTGAGCGGTTGGAGGATGATTCCTTCTTGCACGGCGCCGACACCATGCAGCAGCAAGAACCCGACAGCATAAATCCCGAACTGCGTCGGGTCAAGCATGCGAGCCAAATACACCCCAGCCAGGAAGTTGGAGAGGCTGATCAGCCCCTGATCGGTTGCCGCCAGAAGCCAATCGCGCGCGCCCTGTCGGGAGACGGGGCCGGCTGCTGCCTGGACCAGGCGGTCCCGGGCGCCGGACAGGCTATCCCCCACGAGACCTGGCCGTGCAGTGGCGTGCGGCCCGCCTCAATTGAGAACCCACATCGGGTTCTGGGGTACGGGGGTGAGGAAGTACACCGTCACCCAGTCATGCCAGGACTGGTAGTCATGGTCCTCGTACCCCAGGTCAATCCAGTAGCGCCCCGGAATTCCCCCGCCGGTGTCGGCGATGGTGGCAATTCCGTAGCCGGGGACGTACACCTGGCTGCCGACCATGTAGCGATACCAACGAACCAGGAGGGCCGCGATCCCCTTCTTGAGAATCGCCCCGCTGGCGGTGATGTTGTCGCACTCGGGAATCCCTAGCCTGCAGGGAGAATACGAAGTGGCGTACATCGGGACGGCGCGGTAGTACTGGAGCGGCCCGTACTCGGTGTCCAGGGTCTTGATCTCGACCTTGGTCCCATAGCCCACGGCCCGCGGCTCGGGTTCGCGAGCCACCCACTCGCCCTCGACCTGACGGGCGACTTCGATCCCGTCCTCCTTGCGCACCCGGACTCGATTGGCTCTGATCCCAAAGGCGCCAGGGTCGAGCACCGTCTGGGTATCGATCAGCCCCTCCGGGTCGGGCTCATAACGGGTCTCGTATGGGATCGGCTCTTGCTCAATCAGCACCTCGTCGCGCACCCGAACGACCTGGATAGCCCCGTTTTTCGGCACGGGCGCGTCCGCCCCGGGAGAGGCCCAGTCGAGCCCCTGGAGGGGGACGCCCGCTTGAAGCAGGGCCGCGGCGACCGTAGGTCCGACGGCTCGAACCTTCGCCGTCACGCCATCGCTAGCGATGGTGAGCAGGACCGAGCGATCGAGCCCAACCTCGGGCGAGAGCGCACCGGCCGGATCGGCGTCGAATCGATCACCTTCGTACCAGCGCTCACCGGTGTCTTCCAACGCTTGCGCCAGGCTGGGGCCGGCAGTCCGAATCTCGTGCTGGACACCATCCAGGCGAAGGCCGGTGCTAGAGGCGGCTGCGTGGCGTACCCGTCGGGGCGGCGAAGGCAGGGGCTGGGCGGGGTCGGAAATCCGCAGCCCGTCCACCCACACCGAGTCCGCAGGCAGGAGTGGGATACCGGCCGCTGCCAGGATATTGGCCGGGATCCGGCTGGCCGTCGAGAGCGTTTTCGAGCCGGATGCGAAGTGAACCTCGACCTCCCGGGCAGGGGTCAGGTGGATGGTGTCCCCGGGCATCACTTGGGCAGCACGCTGCGGCAGGGTCTCATCGCCCGGCTGCAGGCGGATGCCTGCACTGCGGACAACGCCCGCAACGGTGCGGGCGTGTGACCACACGGTCTGGGACTCACCCTCGACCACGACAGTGAACGGCTTCTGAGTCGCCGCGACCAGTACCACTAAGCCCACGCCGGCGGCCACAAGCGCGGGAATCGCAGGCCAGGCCCGCAGGCCGTCGCGCAGGCTTCCCCATCTCTGGCGCATGGCGGGGGCAGTATACCAGAGGCGTTTGAGCGATGGTTGCTCGCGGGGGGAGGTGCGTGCCCGGCCCGCAACCCGGCGGCACCGCGGCCGATCACTTTACCGGTGCTTCCTCTCGGACCTGACGGGGTTGGATACGCTCCGCCGCGGCGGACGACCCGCGCACCGGGGGGGAGGATATCGCCTCCGCTTGGCGCTGTCAGCGACAAGCCGGTGACCCGATGGCCGCCGGGCGGCCGCGAACCGGAACGGCTGCCCCGAAAGCTCTCCGCCATGGGGAGGACCCAGGGCCGGTGGGGGGGTCGGCGGCGCCAACGTCCCACAAAGCGGGTCCCAGCCAGGGCAGATGCCATCGACACAGCCGCAAGTCAGGCGGAGAGGGTGGGATTCGAACCCACGGAGCCTTTCGGCTCACGCGCTCTCCAGGCGCGCGCGTTAGGCCAGACTACGCTACCTCTCCAAGTTTGCTTTCGTCTTCCCCGTGGGCAGTTCATTATATCATCGGCATCGATGAGATGGGCTTCTCCCCGGCTCGCAGGAACCCTTCTCAGGGCAGCGGGGCCAACATCAGGCCGCCAGTATCGCCCGAAACGTAGGCCAGCCAACGGCCGTCCGGCGACGGCTGCCAGTCGTTGGCAGAGATCGCAAGCGCGGGTCCCGCCAGTGGCAGCTTAGCGACCGCCCCACTCGGAGCATCGACCTGCACCACCTGCATCGTCTCCGACGACAGGTCCTGCGGAACCACCAGGAGCTGGTCGCCGGAC
The DNA here is from genome assembly GCA_022866145.1 of Anaerolineales bacterium. Taxonomy (NCBI): domain Bacteria; kingdom Bacillati; phylum Chloroflexota; class Anaerolineae; order Anaerolineales; species Anaerolineales bacterium. The sequence continues at coordinate 11,142 of JALHUE010000486.1, forward strand.
CTCCAGTGGTATGCCCCGAAGACCGGCAGTTGGTGCTGTTGCGTCCCATCCGTCTTCACGAGCCACAAACCGTCCCTGGCTGGATCGGTGTCGTAGGCGACGTAGAAGGCCAGCCACGTACCATCCGGCGAGAGCAACGGGTCGCGCACCCGATCCGCCTCGAACAGCAGCCATGGGGGCGTTGCGTTGAGAGGCACACTCCACACCCCTCTCGGGTCGTAGGCACTCAGTTTGCCGCTCACAAGCAGAATCGTCTCCCCAGCGGTCCAGCCGACGAACCCTCCCCCATAGGTCGACACGACACGCAGGGCGTCGCTGCCATCGACATCGGCCATCCAAATCGCCCGCCGGCGCAGGTCCAGCTGGGCGTAGGTACTCGAGCCAATCTCCCAGATGATTTTGCCTCCCGAAGGAGAGAATCGCACGGCTCTGCCGGCCGCGGGCACCACCCACTTCCGCCCGCTAGCCGTGCTCATCAAGATCGTCTTCTCCTCCTCCGGGTAGGCCATCAGTGCCCAATCCGGCGAGAGCAGGCCGACCCGGGAGAAGAGGCGCCGGACACCGGTGCCGTCGGCGGCTGCGCCGTAGATCCCGGCTGCGCGTGGGCCTTCCGGCTTGGCGACGTAGGCCACCCACAGCGAGTCAGGCGACCAGAACACGCTGGTGCAGCAGCCTGAGTCGGGCACCAGCGTGTGAGTCTCTTGCGGCGGCGTGGAGGTCGGGCTGAGGGGGAGCAGCAGCCCTCCGGGGGAGGTGGCGGTTGCCTGCAAGTTGGGGGAGGCGTTGGACTGCCGGGAGGGCTGACTCCCCTCGATGACAAGACTGCCGTGGCTAGCCGCAGGCCCGCCCATGACTCCCAACAGCAGCAGCACCAGGTACACCGGCTTCACGCTGCCCTCACCAATCCGGCGGCCAAGCGGACTCGTACTCGTTGAGCAGAGGCTCCCCGAACACGACATTCGGTTGATCGCCCCAGTGAGTCCACTTTCCCGGGTCCCCTAGATCCTGCTCAAACCCAACGGGGGATGCGCCGGCCAGGGCAATTCGGTCCCAGTCAGCATCGATGAGCGCCATGGGGTTGAAGGCTCGGCGATGCGAGGGGGCGTTCCGGATCTCCAGGTGCAAGTGCGGCCGCGAGGAACAGGTCAGGTCTGGGTCTCCGCTCATCCCGACGACTTCCCCCTGGCGAATGGGCTGCCCCTCGGTGAGGGGAGAGCGTGCCAGCAAGTGACCATAAAAGGAGGCATACCCGTTGGGGTGATCGATCATCACGTTGTGCGGTCCAGCGCCGTGATAGATGTTGTCGACTTGAACAACGACACCATCTCCAATGGCCAGCACCGGCGTCCCACAGCGGGCACCCAAGTCGATGCCGAAGTGAAGTCCTTGTCCGGCGCCGTAGATGCTTAGGCGCTCGCGGTAGGCGAAGATGGTGTTGCCGTAGGCCTGAACAAGCAGCCAAGTGCTCGGGCCTGGGTCTCCGGCGAAGGGCAGCTGGAAGGGCGGCCTGGATTCGTCCGGGGTTGCCGTTTGAGGCGCCTCGGTCGCAGCTGCAGTCGCTACTGCCTCCGGCGCAGGATGATCGCGACCGGGCGGGATCCAAGCGGCAACAACGGGCAGCGTGAGGTTGGCAGCCTTCAGCGGTGCAACGGGCCATCCGGAGCTTCCCTGGGCGTGCAAGGGGAGCGCCAAGCCAAGCACCAGTGCGGCAATCCCACCCTGCAGCCAATGCCGGCCCATCATCCAGTCGCCCGCCTTCCGCCGGAGGTCCCCGTCCCGGGAGCCCACCGGGGAATGCACTCAAACCCTCGGGGGCCAACTGATCCCATCAGGTCAGTCGACAACCGATTCGTGCGGCAGCTCTCCACAAACAGATCGGCGCTGCGACGCCGTGTACAGGCCTGGCTCAGCGGAGCGAGCACCCAAAGGCCAAACCGGAGATCCAATCCCTCGGCCCACCTGAAGGTATCGACCAGGGCCCGATGCAGGTACCCCAGCACGCGGGTACCCTTAGTAATCGCGATCCACAGGCAGGGCCGGTGTTCCCGCAGGTGCCCGGGCCGGAAATCATCGCCCGCATCCTCGGTCCCGTTCTCCGTGATGGTGATCGGCATGTTGAGCCGCCGCCCCCACGCCAATGCCCGGGCAAATCCGGCCGGCACACTCGCCAGGAATCCGTGCAAGCTGGTCGCCGCCTGGGGGGGGAAGCGGCTGCGTCCCATCAACCCGCCCCAGGCCCTAGGGTCGAAGCGGGTGACCTCGGTGGTGCAGTCCTTGAGGCCGAAGAAGTCCCGCGCGCCCGCTGTCAGAGGGATCGTCACGCGTCTCTCTGGCAGACGGAGTGTGCCGTCCTGCGCCGCTCGGGCGAACAGGTCATTGAGGTGGTCGATCGGGCCCAGGTAACGACTGTGTCCAGCGGACAAGCGGGGCGCTCCGGCAGCATGCCGCGCACATGGCGCGCCAAACCCATCCGGGCCGAGGTGCGGAGGGCGCAGATGGTGGGATAGGCTGCGGCGTGCACCTGCATGCGATGCACCCTGGCAGGGAAGGCCCGATTCAGGTTGCGCACCCCAGGAGGAAAGACGCCGGGGGCGTAGCCGGAGTGGGCCAGGACGTTCAGCTTATCCAGCATGATCCACAGGTCCGCCAGATCTCGCAAGCAAGAGACAACCTTGTGAACGGTGCGCGCGAATAGGCTGCTGGCTTCCGCGTCCAGCCAGGCGCCGTGCTCGGCCAGCCATTGAGGATTCGTGAAGTGGTGGAGGGTCACGATCGGCCTCAGGCCGCGGTCGACGGCGCCATGCAGTATTTCCCGATAGTAGGCCAGCGCCACCGCCTCCCATTTGGCCAGGCTCGGCTCGATCCGACTCCACTCAATCGACCGGCGGTGGGCGTTCTGTCCACAGGCGGCGGCGCGGTCGAAGTCCTCTGCCCATCTCCCGCCCCACCAGTCGCAGGGCTTGCCCGAGCGGTCGCCATGGCGCATGCGATCCGGCTCAGGTTCCCACAGCCACCTGTCGCTGTTGGCGTTGTCGCCCTCGACCTGAACCGAGGCTGTCGCCGTCCCCCACAGAAATTCTTCAGGAAAGGCCCAGGTTGCTGGCGCCAAGGTCTGCCCTCGCGATAGGGGAGTCGTCTCTCAGTACCGCCTGCCCGACCAGGCTCCTTTCCCCCGTCCTGCGGAATCCGATCTCGTAGGCGTCGACATGGCCCGCCAGGTTGGGCTCCTCGAGGCGCAGCAGGGCGACTTTGCCCTCCGCCAATAGCCGTCCGGTAATGGCAGAGAGGACGGACTTGCCGTACGGCCTGCCGGCCGCCTCGGGGCTGACCTCAAGGTAGACCTCGGCGTACAACTCGCCGATCCAATTCAATCCGGCGGCGGCGTGCGTCACCCCGCCGGAGCGGATTTCGTAGCGCGGCATCCCCCCGGGCGCGGTAGCCTCCACGACGAGCACATTGAGAACCGGCGAATACGAGCGGGCATCGACCCGGAGCAAATCCAGGACAACGGCGCTGCCCAGGTCCGCCACGGTATGCACCCACTCTCGTTGCTCGACCGGGAGGGTGAGGATGACCGGACGGGCTGGCTCAATGGCGGCCGCCAGCAGGCTGCTCAATCCGGAGGCTGTGGCCACAAACGGAACTGCCAGTGGCCGAAACAGGTCGAAACCCGTCCTGGCCAGGACGATGAAACCGGACGGGACGAGGGGTGTGTGGTAGTAAGCGTAGAGGCTGACGCGGTCGGCCGGGTGCGTCAGGGCGTAGTATGCCGGCAGCGCGTCCGCAACCGAACGAGGATCCAGCAGACCGGCGAGCTGATTGCGGTCTTCAGGCGAGAGGCGCCTTACCTCGGCCATGGCCAGCTATTCTACCCTCCCTGCTCCGGCTCGGACAATTGCGCCCGGCCGGTGAGCCCTCCGCGGTATCGGGTGCCATCGGTGCAGGAACGAGGCCGCAAGCGAGGCTCAGACCAGTGCCCTTCAAGCCTGAGGAGGCGGGCAGCCTGGGCGGAGCGGGCGAACTAGGGCGCCTCCGACGCGGGCACTTGCGCTTCAGTCAGCAGGACGGCGCTGGCAATCGGCGGCCCCAGTGAGTAGACCGTCAAGTCGAACGGCGTGTCCTGGGCTGCGGAGAGCGAGGTCGTTGGCTCCCAGATCCCATAGCCAACCACCCGGTCGCTGCTGTCAAAGGCTACCAGAACCAAGGCGGCCCGGGACTTCCCGCTGGCCGGTTCCCCTGCCAGGCGGGCAGTGCCTTCAACGCGCCAGCTCCTTCGGTCGCTGGAGGGTTTCTGCGAGGCGCGGGTGACCACCACCTCAATAAAGCGGCCATCGTCAGGGTTGGCCTCGAAGGCTGTGTCCAGGGTGGATTCGGCCTGGTCCCAGTCGCCTACCGAGGCGGGGAAGTCCGCTACCAGCACAACCGTCCCGCCCGCCTCCAGCCGGTTCAGCACCGGATAGGCGGGGCGAGTGTCCACCGCCCTGCCGTTAGCGTCCAGCAGGGTAACCAGAGCAACCATGCCCTCGACCGGCGGGCGCGTGGCAGCACTCCGGGCCGCCAACAGGCAAGTCGTCGTTCCCGTGACGAGGCGAAAGCAGCGGACGCCGGAGAGCGAGAGCGGCACTGGAGTTGCAACCGAGCCAGCCAGGGGGTCTGGGGTTCCTTCCGGACCAGGAATGACCAGGGTCTGTCCTATGCTCAGCAGTCGTGGGTTGATCCCGGGGTTGGCGGCTTCGAGCGCCTCCAGCGTCAGACCATAGCGGGAGGCGATGCTGAGCAAGGTCTCGTTGGCGCGGACGACATGCGAGAATGGGGTCGGCGAGGGTCCGGCCGTTGGCAGCGGCTGGACGGTGGGCGTGTGCTGAGCCTGGGTGGGCGTGGCCGAGTCGGGGTGAAACGGCCGCAGGGTTGCAGTCGGCTGCGCCCTGCCGCTCGTGGAGAGGGCACAGCCGGCCTGGAAGAACAGACCGGCGGCCAAAGCTGCCAGAACGTGGATCCGAGGCACTCTTTCCTCATTATACCAAAGTGGGGTGGCGCGCCCCACCTATTGGCTATATCCTTGACGAGCCGAAGGGGGCCAAGCTTCCGCTGATGACCGTCCCGCCGCAGTCGATGTTCACCGAGGCCATTGCTGCGGCTCGTGCCGGCGACCGGACACGGGCCCGCGAGCTGTTCTCCCGCCTGGTGCGCTCCGACTCGGCGAACGCCGAGTACTGGATCTGGCTGAGCTCCGTCGTCGACACCAATCGTGAGCGGATCTTCTGCCTGGAATCCGCCCTGAAGCTTGACCCGACCAACCGGGCGGCGTTGCGTGGGCTGGTGATCCTGGGGGCACGCAAGCCGGAGGGTAAAGAGGCCCAGCAGGTGGCTCGCGTGCCTCGCAAGATGGCGTCGGCCCAAGCCCCCGCCCGGCGCGGTTCCGGCCGCAGGCCGGCGATACCTTGGCGGTTTCTGGGCGCCGTCGGCGTGGGTGCAATCCTGATCGTGCTCGTGGGGATCATCGCCGTGCCTCTGGCCTCGCTGCTCCGGCCGCGAGCCTATGCGCCGGCCTCGACCCTTCCTCCCCTCAGCCCAACTGCCTCCAAGACGACCCAGTTCGGCTCGCCGACCTGGACGCCGATCCCACCCTCCACCCGGGTCAACCGCACTGCCATTCCGACCGAGCTGGCGGGAACGCCGCTGGCCTTCCTGGTGGACATCACGCCCATACCCACCCCGGTCTTCGGCGCGACCCCTAGGCCTGATAGCCCCGCCTACCAGGCGGGGCTGACAGCCGTCATCGCCGGCAACTACGAAGCCAGCCAGGGCTACATGGAAGCGGTGATCGAGGCACACCCCGATTGGCCGGACGCCCATTACTTCCTGGGGGAGTCCAAACGACGGCAGGGTGACCTGGTCGGGGCCATCCGCGCTTTCGACCGAGCCATCCTGCTGGCGCACTATGCCCCGGCCTACCTTGGGCGCGCCCTCACCATGCTCGAATTCCGGCCGGACCGACCCCCGGTTGATTTCGACGAAGCCATCGATGCAGACCCGCTCCTCACCGAGGCCTACCTGGCGAAAGCCGAGTACCTCGCTGAGAAACGCCTATGGAAGACCATCGAAGAAACGCTGCAGTCCGCAATCGATGCCGGCGCGGGGACACCGCTGGTCTATGTCCGAATGAGCGAGGCCCAGGTCAATCGTGAGCGGCTGCAGCAAGCCCTGGACAGCGCCATCGAAGGCAGCGGCGCTGATCCGACCTTGCTGGAGGGGTATCTGGCGGTCGGGAGGGCCTACACTGAGCTGGAACAGTACGGCGCGGCTCAGTGGCCACTGGAGACCTTCGTCGCCTACGACCAGGAAGATCCACGCGGCTGGGCCTATTTGGCTCGCACCCTGGCCGGCAACGGTCAACCCGAGCAAGCGATCGAGATGGCCAACCGCTCGCTTGAGCTCAAGGAACGCTTTGCACTGGCCTACCTTGCCCGGGCCAACGCCTACCTGGTGCTTGGGGAAGGAGAGAAGGCGCTCGACGACCTGCTCAGCGCCCGACGGTTCGGGGTGGAGACCTATGCCAATCACATCGCGCTGGGAGAGGCCTACTACCTGATCGGCGATTCCCAGCAAGCGCTCGAGTTCCTCAACCTTTCGATCAGTGAGACCCTGGTAGAGCGGCGCGTGGCGGATGGCTACGTCCTTCGGGCGCTGGTCTACGAAAGCCTAGACCCGCCGCAGACTCAGGATGCCATCATCAACTGGCGCTGGATCTTGGATCTGAAGGGCTCATCGCCCGAGGCCAGGGCCATCGCCGAGGAGCACCTGTTCCAGTTGACCGGCGTTCGGCCGACGCCCGCCGCCCCCGCAGCCTCGACCGCGCCCCCCGCCCTCACCCCGACCCCTTCCCGCACACCGACGCCTACGCCTCTCGGCGGAACGACCAGCACTTCGAGCCGGACGCCGACCGCCACCCGAACCCCCACGCGCACGCCGACGCCCAGCCGCACGCCAACCACCACGCCGTCGTGACTTCCCACACAAGACCTGGAACCGCCGAACCCCTAGCTGCCCGTCATGCCGCCGCCTGAACCGTACGCTCGGGCTTCGTCTGACTGGCGAAACTCGGTCCTGGGAGAAGGCGGCCACCTCGGCGGCATCGGCCTCACCTACGGCTTGGTGGGGCTGGGGTTCCTGGCCTACGGGCTGATCCGCTTTCCTCCCTCGGCAGCGGGCTTGCCAGACCTGTTGGTAGCCGCCGGGCTGATCGCCTTGGGATGTGCATTTCCGTTTCCATTGGGCCGAGTCCCCACCTCCCTGGGCTTCATTCCGGCGCTCGTTCTGGCGTACGGGCCCGATCCACAAGCTGTCCCCTGGGCCTTGCTGGTGGGCACGGCCGCTGGCACTGGGCTCGACCTGACCCTGCACCCCTCCGGGCAACCGAGAACCACCGCCTTCGCTTGGGGGTGGACGCGCAGCGCGCTGACACAAGCCGTCCCCACCCTGGCGCTGACTCTGCTGTCCGCCTGGTTGCTGCCCGGCTGGATGGATGCGCCTTCCTTGGTCGCTCTGCTGCCTGCCGCGGTCGTGTGGGCCCTATTTGTCGGCATGTTCGTGTTTGCGCATTGGCTGCTGCTTCCGATCGGTCCAAACCGGTCTCTGCAGAAGATGGAATGGGCGAGCCTGGCGGCGCTGGCGTCCCTGCCGCTTCCCTACGCCGCCCTGGCAGGATCCGCCTACGCCCTGTGGGGAACGGCTGCACTATTGGTCTTCGGCGGGGTCCCGGCCGGGCTCTCGCCCGTCATCCGTGGGCTGATCCTCACGCAGCGCAAACTGGAGCGCCGTCTGGCCGAGCTTTCGACGGTAGGCAAGATCAGCCAGGTGATGCAGACCAGCCTGGACAAGGAGACCGTCCTCAACGCCATCTTCCTCCAGGTCTCCACACTTCTCAACGTGGACAACTTCTACCTGGCCGTGGCGGATGAGCGGACTCAAACTCTGTCCTACCCCCTGGCCATAAAGAGCGGGCTGCGACAGGCCTGGCCCACCCGCCCGATTGCGGACCGGCTCACCGATCGTGTGATTCGCACCCGGGCGCCGATCTTGATCCCAGGGGATGCCGCCCAGGCGCTGCAGGCGATGGGAATGCCGGAGTTGGACAACCCACCGGAATCCTGGCTGGGAGTCCCCTTGCTGACGAGCGGGGCGACCATCGGTTGCCTGGCGGTCTTCCACCTCGAACGTGGCCGGACTCTGTCCAGTGCCGACCTGGAGCTGATGCAGACCCTGGCCGGCCAGGCCTCGGCGGCTCTCGCCAATGCCGACTTGTTCGAGCAGGCGCGCAGCCGGGCGGAGATCCTGACCTCGATCAATCAGGTCACCAGCGCCTTGAGGTCGACCCTCGACCCCGACCACACCCTCGAGCTAATCGTCAGAGCCCTGGCGGACGTGTCCGGCTCGAATCGGCTGGCGATCTACTTGCACGACGCTTCCCGGCGGCAGCTTTTTCTGGCGCGCGCCAGTGGTTTGAGCGATGCATTCCTGTCGGGCTCGATGGTGATCGAGGTCGAGGATCCGGTGCGTGCCCGCGGCTTCCGCGAGCAGAGGGTCCTGCCCCTGACCGTCGGCGAGGACTCCGGCATCGATGCCGCCTACCTGGAGCTGCTGCGGCGCGAGGGGATCCGGGCCTTGGTGCAGCTCCCGCTGTCCACCCCCGAGGGCTGCCTGGGCCAGGTCTCGATCTACTTTGATGGGCCCCTCCGCCTTTCGCAGGATCAAGTCGATGTTCTGGATACGATCGCCGGCCAGGCCGCGCTCGCGATCGCGATGTCTCACCAGCACGCCGAGACCGATCAGGCGTTGCGGCGCCGCCTGTCTCAGATCTCCGCCCTTGAAGCCATCGGTCGGGACATCAATAGCACCCTCAGCCTGGAAGAACTGCTCGAGCGCGTACTCGGGCATGCCATGCGCTACACCGGAGCCGCGGCCGGACAGATTGCCCTCTTCGATGAGCGCGCCGAGGAGTACCGCACTCGGTGCACAGCCGAGCCGGTGCCGGGTACCGGAAGGCTGAAGCTGGGACGACCGAAGGCGACGCGCTCAAGCCGACTGGCTTGGATTGCCGGGCGCAATGACCCCATGACCATTGCCGAGCGCTCCGAGCTCCCCAGCCTCGAGCCGCTGGTTGGCCTGCAGACTGAGAGCGTGCTGGCGGCGCCCATTCATCGCCAGGGCAAGAGGCTTGGAGTCCTGCTGCTGGAAAGCCCCCAAGCGGCGGCATTCGACTCGGAACAGTCGCGTTTCCTGGCACAGTTGGCGGCAGAGGCCGCCGTTGCTCTGGCGAATGTGCGGCTGTACGAACAGCTGGAGGCCCGCCTCCGCGAGCAGTCGCTGCTCTTCCAGATCAGCGCTGAGCTGGCACAGGCCGTCGACAGCACCCGGGTTGGGTACGCTGTGGTCGAGAGCCTGGGCGGCGCCCTGGATGCCGACTGGGTCCGGCTGTACCAGCCCGAGGCGGAGACCGGACAACTCGTCTTGCGGGTACAGGCCGCCGGCGGGAAAGCAGTCGGGTTGCCGCCGGACGTCGACCGGGCTCCTCCGCCCCACGTCCTAGCCAGCTATGAGGAAGGACGGTTGGTGCAGGCGCAAGGAGCCACGCCATCCGCTGATGCGGCAAGCCGCGACCTGCCGCCGCAGACAATTCCCACGTGGGCAGCCGTTCCGGTCCTCGCGGGCGAGCACAGACTGGGCGCGATCGAACTGGGCTGGCTGGGCAGCTTCTCTCTACAGGACAGCCACGTCCGGATGGCAATGACGGTCGCCAGCCAGGCTGCGGTCGCTCTGCAAGGTGCCGCCCTGTTCGCCCGCATCTCGCAGAGCAACAACCGCCTGCTGGCCGTGCTCAAGTCCGCCCACGAGGGCATGTTGATGGCCGATATCGCCGGGCGGGTCCTGATCGTCAACCCACAGCTGGAAGAACTGACCGGCCTGACCGCGGGGGGACTCATCGGCAAGACGCTCTCGGACCGCTCTATCCCGCTGGCGAAGCAATTGGGCTACTCAGAATCCGAGGTGCAGCGCCTGCTCGACGACCTGCGGCAGGGCGCGGCCGTGCCCGGTGCAAGCCATGAGTTCGACACTCAGGACCCTCGGCCGCGGTCGCTCGAGCGCAGTGAGGCGCCGGTGCGCGACGCGCAGGAGGTGCTGATCGGCTGGCTGGTCGTCCTGCGTGACATCTCCGAGCAGAAGGGCCTGGAGCGGGCCCGTGAACAGCTGACGGAAATGATCGTTCATGACCTGCGCAGCCCGCTGACGGCGATCCTGGGCAGCCTGAAGCTGCTTCAGACGAGCATCCGGCCAGACGACCGCACGGCACTGACAGACCAGGCTTTGACTGTCTCACAGCGGAGCTGTCAGCAGATGATGGAGATGGTCAGTTCGCTGCTCGATCTGGCAAAGCTCGAAAGCGGCGAGCTACAACTGCGCCGGGAACAGGTCTCCCTGGAGTCGCTGTGTCATGATTTGATCGCGCTCCATATCCCGGAAGCCAATGCCCTCGGGATCATCCTGGCGTTGGATGTCCAACCCGGACTTCCGTCCATCACGGCCGACGCCGGAATGGTGCGCCGCTGCCTGTCGAACTTGCTCGACAACGCCTTGAAGTTCACGCCTCAGGGCGGGCGCGTCACCCTGAGCGTTGAGAGTCGAGGCGACCACCAAGTCCTGGCAGTCGAGGATACAGGCCCGGGCATCCCGCCGGAGTACCGGCAGCGGGTGTTCGAACGCTTCGGGCAGATCCCTGGGGCAGCCGGGCGGCGGCGAGGAACTGGGCTCGGCCTGCCCTTCGCCCGCCTGGCGATCGAGGCTCATGGGGGCTCCCTCACGGTTCTGGAGGGTGCAGATGGCGGGGCCAGGTTCGAGATTGCGCTGCGCGCCCCGCCGACGACTGACGGCCAAGCCTGACGTGCCCAATTCTGC
>JALHUE010000487.1 GCA_022866145.1 Anaerolineales bacterium
CACCGACTTGGCGGCCATATCCACTGCCGCCGCGGCCGCCTTCTCCCACGAATCGGGCGACGTGCCGATCAGTTCAATGACCTTGTAGACGCTGTCTGTCATGGCAGGCTCTCCTCTCGGGCGATCACGCGCCTTGAGTCAGTTTCTGGGTTTGCGGCGGCTGGTCGAGCTGGACAAGGAAGGCCGTAGCGAGCGCGGGCTGGGGACACGGCAAGCCCCTCTCATCGGGGCGATTCTAGTCGGGTGGGGGAGCTCCGGCAAGCGCAACCGACTCGTTTCGCCAGGCGAAGCAGAATCAGGGCTGGAGCACATGCTCGACGCAAAGGAGGCCGGCGTTCACCGCCGGCTTCTCGCGCATGGGTGAGTCTTCACTTACGGGGCACCTTCGCGCCCCTCCATCGTGCCTACTTCTTCTGCGGCAGGTACTTCTGAGCGTGCCAGAACCACCAGCGGACAGTCCCCCCTTCGGACGGGAAGATGCCCAGCTCAAAGGCATCGTTGCTGATCTCCTCACTCCCCCGGAAACTGTCGTTGCTGTCGGCCTGACCGAGTATCTCCTGGATCGTAACTGGCGGAGATCCCGAGAAGCCGTGGCTCAGCACGGTTGTGTAGTTCGGCGCCGAAGGGGCCACGTCACTGATCACGACACATTCCTCCACCAGGCTGTCCCAATTCTCCCCATGCGCGCCATAGGTGATGCTCGCAGACCCACCCTCGGGCTGCAAATCGCCGACTGTGAAGGTATATCCGTCGTATCGCCCGTCGAACTTGAGGACAACGCTGGCGCCCTGGCCAGCATGGGTCAGGTAGTCGTGGCAGCCGTAGCGATCCTTCTTTCCGTACATCACTTCACCGAAGTCGAGCCTCACAATATCCTCACCCTTCAGCACGAAGGTGGACACATGGGTCGTCATCACCACCTTGTGGTTTTCACTCCATCTCTGGCTTCCCGACTCCTTCGCCCACTCGTCCAGTCCGGGCTGCGAGCCGGCTAAGGGAAAACCGATTTCGATGGTACCAAACCACTGGTCGCACTCCCCCATCTTGTCAATCTTCTGCCACATCGCGTCGGCCTTTGGCGAACCCAGGCCGGTCAGCAGTTCCCACACCTTTGCCATCTCCACCAATCGGCCGCAATCGCTTTCCTTCAGCAGTTCATCGGCCATGCTTTCGGCGGTGGCCTTCGCCCGCTCTACTAGCCTGTCGGCGATGGGCTGGTTGTCGGTGGTCATTGCCGGGTCGGCCGCGGCCAGGAGATGCGTAATCCCGGACGCGTCGGGGTGGGATGCCGCGTAGGCCTCGGCCGCATCCGCCAGGTTCTCGAGCCGACTCGTCATCCCTGCTCCCCACTCCGGACTCGGCATCTCTCCTTCCCCAAACTGCATCGACCCGGCCTCGATCCAAATCGCCACCTCGATCATGGCCACCTGATACGCCTGGTCCTCGCCGGCGGGAGTCGGCCGGTACAGCCCCTTTCCTGCTGGGTTCATCGACGCGAAGGCTTCAACATCGGACGGCAAAGCCGATGTGGAGTCCACGTGGGGCCCGAACAGTCCGATCAGCGGCGCGAACTGAGGTACGGTGCACACCACGCCTCCCCCCTCTGCCGGCGCGCAGGCGCCCTCGTGGACTTGCCAGACACCTGTCTGTGCATCGAAGACAGCCAATGCAGGTGAGGCCGGCAGTGTCGGATTGGGGAATACCTTGACCGTGATCGACTCGCCGGCGGCCAGCGCTATGGGATCGCCACTATCGGATGAGGCCTCCACCGTAAGAGCGAACTCCAGATCCATCTGTTCGCCGCTGCTGAGCTCTGCCAGGTAGGGACCGACATCGACCAGATCGTAGGTCGCGGCCTCCACAAAGGCCGGCAGCGTCGACACCGCCCCGGCTGGGATGCTGACCTCCGCCAGGGGCTGCGCGACGTCGCCCAGCGTGAACACGACCTCCTCTTCTGATGTGAGATACATGAAGGCATCAAAGGGAGTAAGCCGAGTTTCAAAGAATGCAGTCTCCCCGATCGGGCCCCCCGGCATTGCATAACCGGTCGCAGACCCGAGTGTCTTCACCTCAAGCCAGCCGCTGGCGCTGGCGGGCAGGTCGCCGGATACGATCCCGTTGCGGTCGGTGATCTCATCACCTACGGCGGCAAACGCCACCGGCGCACCGTCCGGGTCGAGCACGAATCCCATCACGGCAGGGGCCTTGCCTGCCTCCAGTGGAACTGCACCTTGCCCCGCGCCCTGCTCCCCGGCTTCCTCGCCAGCCGTCGGCACCAGGCGCGAGAGCGCGTTGCAGGAAAGCGAGGTGGCGGACAGCACGGCGACGAGCGTCATGAGGGTTGTTTTCCGACAGGACCGGGACGTGCTGCAACTGGTCATGGCAAGGTCCTTTCGCATGCGGAGAGGAGAACCGGGGGATCCTACTATCCATCACGATACAGCCATTGGCGACCTGGGGTCAAATCGGGAATGGCGGCGGGGAACCCTCACGCACGAAAGCCTCTCTCCCCAATGGGGTCTAACTCCTCTTGATATGCCCGACTGGGCTATCCGGCGCGGACCGCGCCTGCATGCGGCCGAGATTGGCCGCAATAAGTGCAGGGCACGCCGGCTTCCCTCACGCGCCGCGGCCGCCGTCCCCTCCTACGAGTTCGGCGACCCGCCAGCCGGTTCGACGGCCATGCTGACACAATCGGTCACGGGAGCCTCCTTTCCCGAAGGGTGCGCCGGTGCAGGTCACCGCTCGACGGCCCTGGAGAGTTGAACCTCGTCCGGTGGATGGATGAAAGGATGCGAAGGCAATGCCTCGGCGACTGTAACAACTCCTCTCAGCCCAGAATTTGGGGAGGCCGGCTTCCGGCGGCAAGCGCCTGCCGTGAGGTCCGCCCAAAGACCGGGCGAATCCCGCTGAGTCGGCGGTCGTCTGTCCACGCCTCCCGTCCGATTCCCTTGTACCAAGCCTCGACGTACAATGGACGCTATCCCTTTCGGCTTGCGAGGATCAGGATGGCGGATGTCCGGAAGCTTGCCAACTATGTGGCCGGGAAGTGGCATCGCCCGGAACCCTGCGAGTGGCTCGACG
>JALHUE010000488.1 GCA_022866145.1 Anaerolineales bacterium
GAGAACCGGCGAGCAGCGGATAAGATCCTTCGGGAAACCGTAGCCCAGCGGTACGAGGAGCAGTGGGCGAGGGTCTCTGAGCTGCAGAAGCGCCTGGTAAGCGAAGGCCAGCTGGAGGTGGTGGACGATCTGGAGGCTGCAGCCGTCAAGCTGCGGGCGTTCATCGACCGGATACGGCGGGCCTCGTACGGGTACGCTGGCTTCTTCGATGCTGTGCGGATCAATGAAGCGGAGCTGACCAAGGTCTACGAATTCGACCTGGCACTGTTGCAGGACGTCGAGAAGGTCAATGGCGCCGTCGACAATGTGGCGGCTTCGATTGGGTCAGACGGCCTTCCGGCGGCCATGCGCAATCTCACGACGGTCTGCCAGGAGGCGATTGACGCCTTCAATCGGCGCGACGAGGTTATCCTGAGCGTGTAGTCCGCTTCGGGGCAGAGGAGGAGTCCAAGCGATGGCCAGAATCTTCGATATTGTCGAATACCCAAACGAAATGAAGGATGAGATCGTTCACCGAATTCCTGAACAGGGGTCGGGCGATTTCCGGATCGGCAGCCAGGTGATCGTGCGTGAAAGCCAGACGGCGGCCTTCTACCGGGACGGCAAGGCGCTGGATGTCTTCGAACCGGGGCGGCATACCATCACCACAGCCAACATCCCGGGCCTGGTGAACCTGATCGGCCGCGCTTTCAACGATCAGACCCCCTTCAAGGCGGAGGTCTACTTCGTGTCGATGCGCGAGTTCGCCGACCAGAAGTGGGGAACGCCCCAGCCGATCATCGTGCGCAACCCGGGGATGGCGCTGGGCGTGGCGCTGCTCCAGGGCTATGGCACCTTCGGCTTCCAGGTGAGCGACCCGCAGCAGTTCGTCACCCAGGTGGTCGGCGTCAACGGCGCCTTCCGCACAGTCGATATTCAGGCCCGCCTGCGCTCGATGCTGCTCTCCAAGCTGCAGGACCTGCTGGGCGAGACAACTGCCGCCAAGAACGTCCCGGAGTTGATCGGCCTAGTAGAGGAGATCGGCGCCGGCGTTCGAGCCAAGGCCCAGGACGACTTCAAAGCTCTGGGTTTGACACTGAAGGCGTTCTATGTCGAGAGCCTGAAGCCCTCTGATCGTTCGGCGGAGGAGTTGCGGGCGATGGGCATGCTCGACGTGGCGACCTACACCCAACTGCAGGCGGCGGATGCGATGCGAGATGCAGCTAATAATCCACAAGGCGGAGCCGGCCTGACGGCGGGCATCGGCGCCGGGATGGGGATCGGCAATGTGCTCACGGGATCCCTGCAGCAGGGAGCGGCCAGCGGAGCCGCAGCCGCCGGCGGCGCTGCAGCAGGCGGTGGACCGTCGGTGATGACCCCGTCTGAGGCCGCGGCCTACCTCAAGGTTTCAGAGGAAGATGTGGTGGCTGCCATCAAGGGCGGCCAGCTCAAGGCCAAGAAGATTGGCAACGCCTACCGCATCAGCAAGGATGCCCTCGACGATTTCTTGAAGTCGTAGGCGACTCGCGCCGGCACAAAAGAAGAAGGGCCCGGGCAACCTGCCGGGCCCTGTCGTTGGGTGCGGCCGTCCGGTTCAGTCTGCCACCAGCCTTAGGCTGGCGCTCAGGCGTGCCAGTTGTTCCTCTGTCAGGCCTGGACGCTTGGGCTGGCGGCGCAAGGCCTCCTTGGCCTTCTTGGCGTGGAAAGCCGGGATGGGGCTCGACTCGCCGTGGACCACGGCGCGGTTGTGGATGAACATCAGCAGCGGCTCGACCGGGATCTGGGCGCCCTCAGGCAGGCGCTTGCGCAAGGCCGAGGCCATGGCGTCGGCGTCGGCCCGGGCCAGCGTCTCCACGCTGCGGAGGGTGCGCGTCCCGCCCCGGCGCAGGCCGCGCCCTTCCGTTGTCCGCTCCCAACGACCGTTCCGAAAGCGGAGCTCCCCGTCCTCGGTGCGCAGGATCAGGGCGTACACCCCGCTCGGGGTGAACAGGGCGTGGGGGGTGGCCAGCTTGTAGTGAATCAGGGCATACCGACCGTCGAGACCTTTGAGGGCCTCGTCGGCGATCTCGTCCAGGCGCGGTCGACGGGACCACCGGCTCATGAAGGCCGAGCCAAACTGAATCGCCATCAATCCGGCCAGCGCTGGCGCCAGGGCATAGGTGCTCCATTCAGGGTTGCGGGACACCACAAACATCCCTCCGGCCATGATGACCAGACCGCCATACAGCAGGATCTTGCCCAAGCGGGCGTTGCGAGAGATCATGCGCTCGTCTGCAAGCCGTTTCATCAGGCATTCACCTCTCGTAGCACCAGGCAGGCGTTCTGACCGCCAAGGCCGAAGGAGTTCGACAGTGCCGCTCGGACTCGGGCAGGGCGCGGCTCGTTGGGCACGTAGTCCAGGTCGCACTCAGGATCCGGGGTTTGGTAGTTGACCGTCGGGTGGATGACCTGGTGTCTCAGGGTCAGCGCGCACACCGCGGCCTCGATGGCTCCGGCGGCACCCATCGAGTGGCCGAGCATCGACTTGGTCGAAGACACCGGGATCTGATAGGCGCGGTCCCCGAAGAGCTGTTTGATCGCCAGCGTTTCAATGGCGTCATTGGCCGGGGTTGATGTGCCGTGGGCGTTAATGTAGTCGATTTCGTCCGTCGCCATCCCGGCCGACTCAAGCGCCCAACGCATGGTGCGCACGGCGCCGGTGGCGCGTGGATCGGGAGCGGCGATGTGGTAGGCGTCTCCGGTGTTGGCATGGCCTGCGACCTCGGCGTAGATCCTTGCCCCGCGGGCGCGGGCGTGATCCAGATTCTCCAGGATCAGCACTGCCGCTCCCTCCGACAACAGGAAGCCCTCCCGACGGGCGTCAAAGGGGCGCGAGGCGGCTTCGGGTTGGTCGTTGAAGCTCGTCGGGAGCGCCCGCATGGCGGCAAAGCCGATGAGCACAAAATCGGTGAGCACCGCGTCCACCCCGCCGGCGATGACCACATCGGCGATCCCCTGGAAGATCGATTCCGCCCCCTCGCCAACGGATTGCGTCCCCGTGGCGCAGGCCGTGGTCAC
>JALHUE010000489.1 GCA_022866145.1 Anaerolineales bacterium
GCGGCGCCCCAGGAACAGCGCCACCAGCAGGACCAGTTCGTCCAGCTTGGTGAAGTAGGCCAGCATCGAGCGCTCGCCCATCGCAACCCAGGCCAGAATTGTGACGGCGGTGAAGGCGATGAAGGCCCAAGTGATCAGGCTGTGGGACAGGCGGAGGAAGCTGAGCTTGCCCAGGTAAGCCAGCAACAGCGCCACGTACCCGAAGAAGTTGAGGAGGAACATCATCCCCAACGTCTGCGTCGGCCCGACCAGGAAGAGGGCGTAGTACAAGTGGATGGCGGCGGTCAGAACGGCAGTAACTGTGATCACGGTGCCCAGTGATTTCTTGTTCATCGGTCTACCCTCCGAGGTATGAAGATGTGTCGACGCATGTCAGACCTACCAACCCGCGGCCGCCCCAACCGATGCGGTCTGGCGGATGCATTGTTCCAGGAATTGCCGGATCTGATGAGCGGACGCCTCCCAGGTCGGGTGGCGTCGGGCGCGCTCGAGCCCGGCCACCCCCATCCGGGCGAGCAGCGCCCGATCGGCGTGCAGGCGTCCCAGGTACTCGGCCAGCAGGCTTTCGGCGCCGGCCGGGATCAGGAATCCCTCTACCCCATCCCGCACAAGGTCGCTGGCGCCGCCGGAGGCGGAGGCCAGGCACACCATTCCGCTGCCCATGCCTTCGAGATATCCGATGCCAAAGCCTTCGTGCTGGGAGGGGATCGCCAGGACCTGGTGGGAGGCCAGGAGTCCGTCGAGCTGCTCGTCCGGTACCGGGCCGAGGAATGCGACGGGGAGCGGGAGCTGGTGCGCCCGGTGGGCCATCCGACGGGCGTAGCCTGGGTCCCGATGGGCTTCGCCGACGACGGTGAGACGGGCGCTTCCGGCGGGAAGCCGGGCCAGAGCTTGCAGCAGCACGTCCAGGCCCTTGCGCGGCACAATCGCACCCAGGTAGAGCAGGCGCAACGGACCCGGCTCGTGGGCGCGGGCAGTCACCTGATCCGGCGTGACCCGCTGCTGATGGCGGTGGGCCCCCGGCCAGGCGATCAAGCCCCGCAGGGGACGTCCAGCCAGGGACTGGGCGGCAGCGAGCGTCGGCCGGCTGTTGCAGACCACGGCATCGACCGAGCGAAGGTAGGCGCGCTCCACCAGCCGGTAGGCTGCCAGAGCGACCGGGCTCCAGAGCTCACTCGACCGCAGGTGATGGACGATCGAGACCAGCGGGAGTTGCGGGCGGCGCAGGCGGCGGTTGGCCAGGAACAGCGACGGGTGATTGAGCTCGTCCTCCAGCAACAGGTCAACCCCGGACGATTCGATCCAGCGATCGAGCCGACGGGAGAAGTTCTGGCCGAGGTGGCGGAGATAGGATTGCCAGGGAAGAGAGAAGATCTCGACCCGGTCGCCCTGCTGGCGCAGGTGGGTCACCAATTGGTGATCATACCGGTAGCCGCCGGTCATCTGATCCAGGCTGCCGTAGATCACCAGCCCCAGGTTCAAGTCCGCTCCAGGCGGTAGGATGCCCAGGCGATTTCGTTCTCCCACAAGCGCAGGGTGACGGCCTCGAGATTCGTTGCCCGCAAGGCGGCAGATAGCTCCCGGCAGAAGATGCGGCAGAAGTGCTCGAGGCTGGGGTTCAGACCGCGGAACGCCGGCAGATCGTTCAACGTTTGGCCCTCGTAGCGCTTGACCAGCGTCTGCAGTTGGGATTCGAGCTCGACCAAGTCGACCAGGTAGCCGTGCCCATCGAGTTGGGCCCCTTCGAGCACGACCTCAGCCCGGTAGCGGTGGAGGTGGCGCTGGTTCTCCGCACCCCAGTCGCCTCCCACTAGTTGGTGAAAGGCCTCGAACTCGCGCTGGACGCACAACTGATACATGCTGTTGCCCCTATCCTCGTCTACGCCTCGGTTTCAGGGTAGCGCAGGACGACCTGGAGCGCCGCCTCGGGTTGGGTATCCAGGAGTCCATAGGCCTGGGGGGCGTCGGCGAAGTCGAAGGTGTGGGTGATCCAGCGCCGGGGGGCGATGGTGGGTAGGAAGCTCAGCGCAGCTTGCAGGCGTCGCTGTTTCGTCCACCGCCCGCTGAGTTCCGGAGCGATCGTGCTGACCTGGCTGCTGACGATCTGGATCCGGCTGCGATGGAACTCACCGCCCAGATCGAGTTGGACGGACTGGGTCCCGTACCACGAGCCGAGCACGACACGCCCGGAAAAGCCAGTGATCGATAGCGCCTGGTTGAGGGCCCGCGGGTCACCGGAAAGCTCGAAGGTCAGATCGGCCTTGCCGGCCGGCAGAGCCTGGGTCAATTGTTCGTGCACGTCCGAGGCAGCCGGGTCGAGGCAGGCAGTCGGATCGCTCTCGAGCGCTGCCTGGCGCCGGAGTGGATAGCGGTCGAGCGCGACCAGGGCGCCCAGCGGGACTCGGCTGAGCAGCCGGGTGACCAGCAGGCCGAGGATGCCCTGACCGAACACCGCCACCGCCTCCCCCACCACAGGCCGGCCATCCTGAACCAGGCTGACGGCCGTCTCGAGGTTTGGGATGAAGACCGCATCTTCGTCGGCGACATTCTCCTCCAGCCGGAGGGCCTGATCGACAGGCGTCAGGAAGTGGCTGGCGTGCGGGTGGTAGGCAAACACCCGCTGCCCGAGCCACTCCGGGCCGACTCCCGGGCCGACGTCGAGCACGCGCCCAACCGCGGCGTAGCCATAGGGCAGGGGATAGCGCAGCATCCCGGGCAGGCCCGGCAGCGTGGCATCGGTGGCCATGTCCTGCGGCGCCAGGCCGCGGTAGATCAGCATCTCGGTTCCAGCGCTGATAGCACTCAAGCGAGTCGCAACGAGCAGCTGACCGGCGCCGGGGGGACCCAGCTCCACCTGCCGGGCTTCGACGGCGCGGGGTGCGACGAAATACAGGGCGCTGGCCTTCACGCGAGTGGTCCTTCGAGGCGTGCCCATAGTA
>JALHUE010000490.1 GCA_022866145.1 Anaerolineales bacterium
CCGGGCGAACATCTCGGCACTCCACGGCTGCCCCAGGGCCAGAACCTTGGCTTCCTCTTGCGCGACCTCGTTCACAACCTGCATCGCCTCTCGGTACGACGTACACCAATGCTCCGGATCGTATCGACCCTGGGCCCCGCTAACGCCGCCGACAAACGCATTGAAGTAAGCGTACTGATACGGATGCATCCGCACCAGCCCAAGGATGCCTGGTGCCAATACCAGAGCCAGGAAGCCGATCCTCGCCCACGAGGATTTCAGGCGCGGCACGATCAACTCGATGCTCAAGCCTGAGAGGAGAAACAGCACCGGCAGGACGAACAGAAAGTGGCGGAGGTTGTCGTAGACCGTCATTCCCAAGAGGTAGACGCCGGCCAGCGGCACACCCAACCACAGGCCCATCACGAGTCCGGAGATCCAATCCGTTCTGCCTCGGGCCAACCGCCACACCAGCACCGGCAGACCCAGGAGGATCAGCAAGACGGCCGGCTCCGTCAACTCCAACGAGGCAAGTGTCGGGAAGTAGTTCCACGGCAGGTCTTCCGAGGGTAGGAACTCGCCGTTGAACAGCACCTTCTTCCCGCCGAATCGCGAGGCACTTGCCAGGCTTTCCAGGAAACGCTGGATTGGATCCGGCCAGAGGTAAGGCCAAGTCGCGTAGGTCGTGGCGGCAGCCACGCCCCAGAGCATGATGAAAGGCAGGAGCGCCCTTCTCTTCAACGTACCAAGCATATAGACGCTTACCAGCCCGCCAGCCAACACCCCGACCTGTCGGATCGTGACGGTGCATCCAAGCAGCACGCCGGATAGGAACCATAAAGGGAGCGGGCCCCGGAAGAGCGCCCGCAGGGCTTTCCGTATCGTCGGAATGGCCAGACTGGCCGTTCCGACGACGATGACCGTCACGATAGGAACAACCATCAGCCGCGAGATATTGAAGCCCGCGGCCAACTTCTCCTGATACAACGCCAGAGGGGTCTTGTATGCGTCCTGGGCAAGGCCGGAGAAGATCCGCTGGACAAGGGGCGAGGCACGGCCCTCGTACGCGGCTTGAAGAAGCGCCCCACTCTGAATGCGGAGCAATCCGATCAGCAACAGGTCACAGAGGGCGATCAGACCGAGTAGACAAGTCAGGGCCAGCCCAAGTTTCAGGCCGGTGGGGACAGCCCGCCAGTCTGCGACGACCGCGTTCCACTGGGTCCGGGAGGGGACATGGGCGGCTTCGGGGGGACGGTCTCCTCTCGCCTCCGCTTTGCGTTTCTGGCGCTCCACCGCCGCAAATCCGCTCGCCACTGTCGCCAAGAAGAACACCATGAAGGGGATGTCCTTCTGGTTGATGAAGGCGTAGCCAAACAGCAAGGGCTGGGTGGCGAACAGCAGGGATGCCATCCAGGCCGCGCTCCGCCGCACGAAACGCTGGGCAACAAGATAGAAGCACCAGACGCCCACCAAGAAGCCGAGGTAGTTGAAGAAGTGGCGTCCGTCTGGCCGTGCCCAGCCGGGGATCGTGCGGCCGATCGTGTCCCCGATCAACGCCCAAGGAATGAAGTAGACCGGGCCATGATCGGCCAACACGCTCGGGTCGTCGTACTGCGCGCCGGTCCCTAGGTACTCCCGGACCGATTGCCGGCCAACTCGGGCATTGAAGTACTCGTCGGTTGATGCCCCGAAGTCATTGCCGATTGCCAAGCCAACCGCAAGGCACAGCAACAGGAAGCCCCCCAGAGCCCAACTCCAGGCAAGTGAGCCCTCCGGGGGGATGCGCCCGCGCCCGAAGCCCCGGCGCGTCGGGCTCGTTCTTTGCTCGGCCGAGGGGACCTTAGCAGACACGACGATGGCTCCCTCGCAGATCGATCGGTGCGGATGATGTTCGCCGGCAGGGCCCGGGGGCCGGAGGTGGCAGAGACCCGAACTCCAACACGGGCTGGCCGATGGGTAGGTCGAGCGATTGAGGATTCTGCCGAAGGGTGTGATATGGGGAGTTCATCTGCCGCTGTCCGTTGGGACGGGGCACGCCGGCCCA
>JALHUE010000491.1 GCA_022866145.1 Anaerolineales bacterium
CACGCGGGACCGGCCAACCAGCTTCTTGAACGGCCCCTGCTGGCTGTCGGTTGCCGCCCGGCCGGCTCAGTAGCGCAGCAGTCCGGCGATCCGTCCCGCCTGCTCCAAGTGTGGGCTGCTGCGGACCACCTCGACCTCACCGCCATCGGCCATCACGCGACGGACTGCCAGTTCGACGGCGTCGGCGATCTCTTCAAACTCCGCCCCGCAGTACGGGCAGCGCGGCAGCCGCTGGGCTGTGACGTATTCGCAGCCGCGGCAGCGATAGCCGGGGGCGCGGAATCCTTCGCTGACGATCAATGTCTGAACGCGGCCGTCGTGGACGGCGTGCAGGGTGTCATCCAGCCGGACAACCCCCTCCAGGCCTTTGGCGGCGGCGGTGATCACGCTCTCGATCAAGGCAGCTTCTCGCGTGTGCAGCGCCTCACCGCCAACCGTCATGGCCTTGGCCAGGACCTGGTCGTGACTGGCCGTCATCTCCATCGGAAAAGTCGTGAACACCAGGCTCTGCCAGCGCTTGGGAAGCAGGGCGACGAAATGCGACACGACATCGTCCGTGCCGCCGACGGCGATGCGGCGCACCCGCGCGTCTTCGAAGAAATCTGCAGCAAACTTCGCCGACTGCTTTAGGTTGCGCTCGGTCAACTCCTCGGAGTGGCCGGTTTGCCCCGCAATCCCGCCGCGCCGCCCCGGGAAGGTCGAGGCCCCGCCGCGTTTGGTATGGCGGACCGCCTCGCCTAGCGTGCCGTCCTGTTCCTGTAACTCTCCCAGATGAAAATGGAACAGGCGCGCGCCTTGCTTGTCGACCAGAACGACGCCGTAGTCGCCGTACCCGGCCAGCAGGTCGGCCAGCGGCTTGAGGTAAGGTCGGTCGATGTGCCGGGCCCGGCTGCGCACGGGCACCGAGAAGGCAAAGGCCCGGAAGAAGTCTGCGACCTGACAGCTGAACATGGCCAGGCTTCGTCCGGACCAATCGTACTCTTGTTCGACGAATCGCTGGATACGTTCGAGGTCGCGGTCGGCTTCTCCTGTGAACTCCTTGAGGAGCTGTCTCAAATGCAGGCGGTAGGCGTCGGCGGAGCCGGCTGAGGGGTCGACGCTCAGGTACACGCTCAACACCGGCGCCGGTGGCCGATAGGCGAGCAACTCCTGCAGGTCGTGCTCGTTCAGCATGAGGGCCTCCTGATGTGGATCACACCGAGAACAGCGGGGCCTCCGGGTCCGGCGGCGGGAGACAGCAGTCCGCCCCGGGGATGGATTCGATCCCCACCGGCACCGGGGACTGTGCCCGAGGGAGCAGGCTGGCGACGCGCGCCGTCAAGGCCGGGGGCCGATGGTCACCGGTAGTTCAACCTCCTTCCCGTCGCGGAGAACGGTCACAACAACCTTCTGGCCGACGCTGGTGTGCTCGACCAGGTACGAGATCAGATCGTTGAAATCGGCGATCGGCTTCCCGTCGATCGCCACCAATAGGTCGCCACCCGGGCTCAGGCTGGCGCTGTCGCAGTCGCCGGCGCCGCGCA
>JALHUE010000492.1 GCA_022866145.1 Anaerolineales bacterium
CTGCCAGCCTGCAGGACGAAGCGGCTGCCAAGCGGGATTCGCGGCGCTTCGGGGCTGCAGTTGAAGCATAGAAGGGCGGGAGGCTCCTGCCGGGGTCAAGCGCTACGCCTCGGAGAGAAGGGCTGGCGATTGGCCAGCCCTTCGGCGTTGTACGCCCAGCATGGGCGCTGACTAGGAAGGTGGAAGTCCTTCCCGTGGGTTGATGGCACGCACCGTAGCCAAGGGGAAGGGCGTCGTCGTGAGGCGGGGTCCAGAGGAAGCCGGAGGCAAAACCGCGACCTGAGGGACACGAACCCGATAAGAGGCCGTGAGCTCGGACGAGTGGGCAACAAACCACGAAGTCCAGGCCATCGAGGGGCAGAGCGGTAAATCGGGCAGGGATGCGGGGACAGCCAGCCCTCTTATCTGGGGAGACCTGTTGCCCAGCCGTTGGTAGTTGGACGGCAACCCTGGCCGAGAGGTTAGGCTGAGGCGATAGGGGTCAGCCGAGGCCATAGTACTGCTGCCGTCACAGCGGGAAGGGCCGAACGTTGAGGAGGACAGGAACTTGGGCGGATTGTGGGATGAGCCCAGAAGGCAGACTTCCCCGGAAGAGGGACCTGCCGGGAGGGTGGAAATGGTGAAGCCATTGAGACCCGACCGGAGGGCCGAGCCATCCCCAACACCGAGCGAGGGAATGTCCGAGGCAGTGGGAGAGGGCGTATGGGAGCAGGTGTACGAGCGCAAGAACCTGCTCTCGGCGCTCAAGCGGGTCGAGGCCAACGGGGGTGCGCCGGGCGTAGATGGCATGACGACAGAAGCGCTGCGTCCGTACCTGAAAGCGCACCCTGGCCTAGACCGCTAGGGCTGGGCTGGTTGGAGGTAAGGGCCGCCCTCGACTCGGGGAGCTACCGGCCAAGCCCAATACGGCGGGTGGAGATAGGGAAGCCCGACGGAGGGGTGAGGTTATTGGGGATCCCGACGGTGGTCGATCGTCTCATCCAACAGGCGATCGGGCAGGTGTTGACGCCGCTGTTCGAGCCGGTCTTTTCGCCTCATAGTTACGGGTTTCGACCCGGACGCCGGGCGCACGACGCCGTGGGGGCAGCCCAAGGGTACATCCGAGAAGGCTACACCTGGGTGGTGGATCTTGACCTGGAGAAGTTCTTCGACCGGGTCAACCACGACAAGCTCATGGCACGAGTGACACGGGTGGTGAAAGACAAGCGGGTGCTGAAGCTGATCCGGCGCTATCTGCAATCCGGGGTGATGGTGAAGGGTGTAGTGATGGAGACGGAGGAGGGGACGCCACAGGGCGGACCTCTCTCGCCGTTGCTGGCCAACATCATGCTGGATGACCTGGACAAGGAGCTGGAGAAGCGGGGACATCGGTTTGTGCGCTACGCTGACGACTGCAATATCTACGTCAGGACGGAGCGGGCGGGCGAGCGGGTGATGAACAGTGTACGTGGGTTTCTGGAGAAGAAGTTGAAGCTGAAGGTGAACGAGAAGAAGAGTGCGGTAGCACGGGCCGGGCAGCGGAAGTTCCTGGGGTTCAGTTTCTTCTACCGCATGGGCGAAGTGCTGATCCGGGTTGCGGGCCAGGCGCTACAGCGAGTACGCGAGAAGCTGCGGGGACTGACACGCCGCACTCGGTCGGGCCGGCTGGAGGAGATCATCCAGCAACTCAAGGAATACATGCGAGGCTGGATGGGTTACTTCCGGGTGGCCGACACGCCGAGTGTGTTTGCAGGACTAGACCAGTGGCTTCGACGGAGGCTGAGACAACTTCTCTGGAAACGATGGAAGCGGGGAACGACACGCTGGCGGGAGTTGGTCTCGCTGGGTGTGCCTCGACACCTCGCCGGGCTAGGTGCGACGGGCAGTAGCCCGTGGCGCATGGCTGCGACACCTGTGGTGCACATGGCGCTGAGCACTGCTTTCTGGGATGCTCAAGGACTATGTGCCTTCACTGAGTACTATGACCAGCTGCATCTACCTCGACGAACCGCCGGATGCGGACCCGCATGTCCGGTGGTGTGAGAGGGAGGACGGGCGACCCATCCTCCCTACTCGATTTCGTTGTGCAGCCGTTTCCATACCACGTCTCCAGCCGTCCTGGATCTTCCTTCGGCTCTGGCTGTCGCCGTTCCCTCGGCGCAGTTCCACGAGAGCCTACTTCATGGGCAGGTCATTGTTTGGACGCCCGCCGGATGGTGAGCTTGTAGACGGCGTTCTCGGTCCACGTCTGCTCGCCCACGGTGATCGTGCGATCCTTGACCTCCGTGGTGGCAACGAGATTGCCGCCTTCGGTGGAGAGGTCGCCGGTGGACGACTTCCACCCGTCGATGGCCCCCCGGTCGACTGAGAGGAGAGCAAATACTCCCGACCAGAGATCACCGCCACCCGAGATGTTGGTGCTCGTGGTACATCCCTTCTTGTCCTGGGTACTACTCACACGAGCCGCGAGATCCCGGCCAGGGAACTCAAGCGCCACGAGCCAGAAATCGTACAACTTCTGTTCTCGGAATACCGGAAGGAGACGCGAGACGATGATGTCCACCATGGGGTACTGCTTGACCACGGTGGGGGGGCATTCCCCCGACTTGTCTTCATAAGACACGTATCTAACATGGCCCTTGCCTTTGCTCTGCAAGACATGACGGCCATCCAGATAGTAGAGTTTGAGTGGGATGGGGGTTTCGGTACGCACCTTCGCGCCCCACCACCCCAGCTCCTTGTCGTTGTAATCGATCTTGACCGACGAAGTGAACTCCAAGGCAATCGAGCAGGACTTGTCACCGAACGCCAGATCATCGAGCAGCTTCTGTCCGGCCGCCTTGTACCGGGCGCGATATGCCTGCGCCACCAATTGCCAGAATTCGTTCTTGGGATTGCCCATCTTCCCCGTGACTTCCTGAGCGAAGAGATCGTCCAGCGTCAGGCAGTCGCCCTTGTTCCTGTCCAGCAGAGGCTTGAGCTTCTTGAGGAATTGGTCGATCAAGCGCCCGTTGAGCTCATCGTTGTGCTTGAACCCACCATCCTGCGCATACTGGTCGAGCGCGGAGGCCATGCTCCCCATAGCTTGCCAGCCATCGGCAGAGGCGAATCTGTTTTGAATGGCTTCCCCCGTCTGCCGGAAAGCGGCGCTCTGGCCAGAGCCCGATCCGCCGACCTGCTGCACGGCGTTGTGCTGCGCCGTCTGTGCGCCGGCATCCGTTGGGGTTCTTTCCGCCTGGGCCCGGACGTCTCCGTTCGAAGCGGCGCCAACACCGTATGTGCCTCCCCTCCCAACAGCCATACTCGCCGATCCCCCATTCTGTAGCGACGGGGCCACGAGATCGGCGAGATGTCCCCCACCGCTTGGGTGCTGACCGCGCCCCGTCTGGTCTGCTAGTGGGTACAAGTAGAACTCCTCCAAGATTGGGGAAACAGCAAATCCCACCGTCAGCGGCGCAGACGAGGACTGGCCGCCCCCTATCCCATCGATGGTCAGCATCGCCGGGACGCCAAGGACCAGCTCCGGCTGGATGTGCACAGCCCCAAGCAAGCCCCCGCTCAAGGGCAAATTGCTGACGCTCTCGATCGGTGTCAAGGAGAAGCTGGTCGCCTCCTCAACAGCCCCGGCTGGGACCTCCAGGGTGAAGCTGACCTCGTCCGGGCTCGTCACGGACAGAGTGCCACCCTCGGGTCCGATCTCCTGAGAGGAGGACCAGGTTTGGATGAGAGAAGACGGGTCGAAGTTGTTCGGATCGAAGTTCTCCATGTCGATTGTGGGCATCGCCGCAATCGTCGGCTGGTAGCGCTCAGCTTGCACGGTGAGTGCATTGGGCTGCACAGGCGGGAAGGTGATCGTTGCCGTGCCGACCTCGCTCGATCCTGAGCTGGTTGCAGAGGTCAGCCGGTAAGTGAGATCAGTGATGCCTGGGAAGACGAAGTCCTCATAGACTTCTTCGCCGCTGGCTAGTTGTGCAACAGGCAGGAACTCCCCTTCACTGTACTTAGCATCGAGCTGGTATTGTGTGGCGCCGGAGACCGGCTCCCAGGTTAGCAGCACACTGACGGTTGAGGATGCCTGCGCCCGAAGGGCCCCGGTTGTGGAGACCTTCGCCTCACCCGGGCCGTTCGGAGCTAGGCCTTTGACGGCGCCTGGGACAGTCGAGCAAGCCAAGGAGAATACGAGAACCACTCCGAACAAGGTCGGAAGCCTGACTTTCTTGGTGAACATTGGCCGATCTCCTGTGAGATGGGGATTGGCCATATTCTACAATAGGGGGCTAGAAAATGAACTATGTCCGGGATCCCCAACCCTGGGGACACAAGCCGACGGGGAAAGGGTGGGGCAGGGGTTGCCCTACACAAGCCTCGCGACCGGGATGTGGAATTCCTGCCGGTATTGTCCCGGGACGGGTGCCATCCGCGACAGGGCAGGCACGAGGGTGCTGTCTTGGGGGAGCGCTGCCCAGATCTCCCCGCCGTTGGGGGATAGGATCGGCAAACTCGCGGCCTGGCTTGACACCTCGCCTGCGGCCAGGACCTGCCCTCCACGAGCGACGAGCTCGATGCGACTCGATGCCTTGACCCACTCGATACGGTGCACGAACGGGACTCGTCGACCGGGCCGCCGGTGACCGTCGGCACAAACCCACAGTGGACGAAAGCGAACGCCGGAGAAACTTCTCCGGCGTTCGTCGTTTGCGGGCGACAGGCGCGCTTCAAGTTCCCAAAGCCACGGCCAGGACATCGTAGTACGTGCCGGCGCCAAAGCCGTCCAACAGCACGTGATCACCGGGACGGATCTTGGGAAGCTGCCGCAGGAAGGCGATCATGTTCGAGGCGGCGCTCACGTTGCCGAACTCACTCAACAGCCAGGGCATTGGGAACCGGATGCCCTCCTTGCTGAGATGCTTGGCCTTGAGCTGGTTAATCTTGTAGTTGGCGTGGTGGACAATGGCGACGGCGATCGGCTTGTCCGGCGTGCCCAGCTTGTCCATCAAAGCCTGATACTCATGCACCACTTCCGACACCACCTGGACGCCGGTCCGGACGAACAGCTTGACCATGCCCATCATGCCGGCCATCACCACCGGGCTGCCATCCTCGGGCTCAGGCATCAGGCCGGCGACACGCACGCGAGCGGGTGCCTCCTGCGAGACCTCGACCAGCGGTTTCCCGGCCTGCTTGGGCCCGGAGTAGGGGTAGAGCATCTGCACCTTGAGCAGCCCCTCCTGATCGAAGGCTTCGTGGCTCTTGCCCACCAGAAACTTCATCGTCTGGCCGGGGATGACGCCGATCACGCCGGCGCCGTTGCCGAAGAGCTGCAGCGCGCTCCTGTCGCGCGCCCGGCGGGCGAACCGGCTCAGGCCCTCGATCCCGCCCACGAGGACCTTCTTGCCACGAAGCGCCTCGGCGATGTTGATCTGCCCGGGCGCGGCCAGGTCCGGGTTGAGCGCCAGGTGCAACGCGCCCATCGAGCCGTCACACGCCTTGTGGACGCTGACCAGGAGGGCATCGTCGGATATCCCGGCGCGCCGGGCGATCTGGGCCACGTAGTCGTCCGCCACCGGGCCGGTCATCCCGATCAGAACGCCTTGCACCTCGGAAGGATCCCAGCCGTTGACGCGGGCCGCCTCGCGCAGCATGCGCGCGCCGACCTCGAGCTCCAGTTCGAGGTGCTCGGCCTCCGACAGCTCGGTGAGGTGATGCCGGTGAAGGAACCCCAGTTCGGCGAGGTTCATCACCTCCTCGTCCTTCATCGGCTCGCCCAGCCGATGCTCAATGAAGGCTCGAAGGGCCTGGTTGTCGTAGCTTCTCCCCCACGCGCCGTACACGCCCCCGATTCCGAGCTCGGGGCTATAAATGCCTTCCATACCCAGCGGAACCCCCGGCCCGACTGGGAGGATCGCCTGGTGGACGCCCGGCCGTTCAAAGAAGGACGGCGCAGGGACGCCTGTCGGTTCAACTGCCTCGCTCATGCTTCTATCCTCCGGGCTCTTCCGATGGAAGGGAACCTTGCACACTTATAACACCATGCTTGCTCCGTCGCCTCTGGTCCGTGCCCAGCGAAATGGGGCCGGGGGTCGCTTTCGGGCGGGCAGAATGGGAGGTGAGAGGGGGGGCCGAACGTGTGCTTGTGCCCCGACCTCGGGCCAGTCTTCTGCGCTTAGCCCGCGCGTTTGGCCAGTTGGGGGTCCTTACCTCTGGCCGTAGTGATTCTGGTAGCGGTGATGTAGGGCCGCTACGGTTTCCGCGGGGATTTCCTCCGGATGGCCGAGCTGCAGCGCGA
>JALHUE010000493.1 GCA_022866145.1 Anaerolineales bacterium
CAGCCGGGAGGCTGAGGCCTGCCTGTGGTCGAGCCCCCTCCCGGCAGCCTTCGGCACGCTTCCTGCAGGCAGTACTCAGGTCGTGCCCACCAAGTGCCTGACGGCCGGTGGCGCACCGACGAACGCTGAGAATTCGCTAAGTCAGGGTGAGGCATGATGGGAAGCGATTGCATCTGATGAAGCCCGCATCCGGCAGCCCCGTATCTTCCCGCCCCTGGTTCGCCGGAGTCTTCTTGTCGCCGGACGAGCCACGCTTGCGCGCCGGCTGGAGGCTGGTCCTTCAATCGCTGCTGGCGCTGGTACTGCTGTTCGCATTCACCCTGCCGATCGTGATCGGCCTGATGCTCGCCGGAGCTGGCAGTGTCGAAACCCTGCAGGGCTTCTTGCTGCTCAATGCTTTGCCATCGCTGCTGGGGATTGTCGCCTCGGTATGGATTGCCCGCCGGTTCTTCGATCTACGATCCTTCTCGTCACTCGGGCTTGACCTCACCCGGCGGGCGGCCCAGGATGTCGCTGCCGGGATTGCGATCGCAGCCGTGATGATGGGGGCGATCCTGCTGCTGGAGATCGCCATTGGTTGGACCCGCTTGGAGGGATGGGCCTGGCAAACCACTCCCGGGAGCCGGGTCATGCTTGAGCTGGTTGTGGCCCTGCTGCTTTTCGTCGCCGTCGGAATTCAGGAGGAGATCCTCAGCCGGGGGTACCACCTGCAGAACATCAAGGATGGCACCAACCTGTTGTGGGGGGTGATCCTATCCTCGGCAGTGTTTGCCGCCCTGCATATCGGCAACCCAAACTCGATCTGGTACGCCACCATCCTGGGCTTGTTCGCGGCGGGTGTGTTCCTGGCGTATGGCTGGGTTCGTACCCGCGCCCTCTGGCTGCCGATCGGGCTGCACATTGGCTGGAACCTCTTCGAAGGACCCGTTTTCGGCTTCCCGGTCAGCGGCCTGGCTACTTCCCGCCTGCTGGTCCACACCGTGAACGGTCCGCCTATTTGGACCGGCGGCGCCTTTGGGCCGGAGGCCGGCTTGATTATTCTGCCCGCCATGGTCCTGGGGAGCTGCTTGGTGTGGGCCTACACCCGCGGCCGAAGCCTCCGCCAGTCCGATGCCCCTACGCCTCGGCCCGCAGCTGAGGAGTAGCCGGTTTGTCTGCCCCCAGGTTGGCCACCCCTGCCCCAGCCGACACAGGACAGCCAGCATCTGGCGCTTGACGAAATAGAACAAGTGTTCTATCTTGATGCTAGTCTGCTCGTTTCGGAGGTGAGGCATGGCAACCTACGTTTCTCGGCAAGGGCCATCGATCAGCGAAAGTCTTCGCCAGCTGCCTGAGTCGATCGACAGGATCCAGCTCTCGCGCGGCTCGGCGGTCGGGGTGTTGATGCTCAGCGCCTTGGTGGCCTTCGAACTCTTCAACTTCAGCACGACCGAGTTTGCCCTGGCTGATCTCTTGGGGGACCTGGGTACGGCCGGCGTTCGCTGGGCGACCGTGCTGGCGCTCGCCTTCTGCGCCATGGATTTCGCCGGACTCGCCCGCCTGCTGACGCCGCTTAAGGGCGCCAGCCAGATCACGGAGCGCGGCTATCTTGTGGGTGCCTGGGCGTTGGCCGCGGCCATGAACGCCATTCTCACCTGGTACGCCGTCTCCCTTGCGCTCCTCAGCCACAGCGGGTTGGGGAGCGAGGTCCTCGGGCGTGAGGCCATGATTCGAGGCGTGCCGGTGTTTGTCGCCCTGCTTGTCCTGCTCGTGCGGGTGCTGATCATCGGCAGCTTCAGCCTTTCCGGAAGCCAACTGTTCAGCCAGGGCGAACGCCAGGAGGCGTTGCTGCGCCCGCTCACCCGGCGGCCGACCACCTCGGCCCCAGGCGAAAGCAGCGCCCACGGGCTGCACCGGAATGCGCCGCCTTCCCCGCCTTCCCCGGCCGCGACCCACACCCCGACCTTGCAGCGGATGTCGGCCCGGCCGACCCACAACCCGTAGTGCTCGCCAGACCGCACCCACTCCTCCCGTCCCTCCCGTCCCTCCCCGCACCGCTGCGGAGCGGTGCGGGGAGGCGGCCAAGGGAGATCCGGCTGGCCTGGGGCATTCCCCTGGCGATCACCGTACTCCTTTTTCTTGCAGGCCTGCAGGCCATCCGTGCCCTGCGCCCGGCCTGGTCGGCCCGGATTGAGTACTTCATCGCAGACGCCCGGGCCGAGCCTGCCTCGGATCCGCCGCCGGCTGCCGCTGTGGCGGATCTCCGGCTGGCAGCCTTCACGCCCGAGGTCCGCCGTTGGTCCGCCCACATCCTGCGCTGGGCCTCCGACTACGACCTGCCGCCCGAGCTCGTTGCGACCGTGATGCAGATCGAGAGTTGTGGTGCCCCGGGCGTGCGCTCACCCGCCGGCGCCGCCGGCCTGTTCCAAGTCATGCCATTTCACTTCGAAGCCTCCGAAGACCCGTTCGAAATCGAAACCAACGCCGCCAGAGGCCTGGCGTATCTGGCACGCGGCCTGGACCTGGCCGGCGGCCGTGCCGATCTGGCGCTTGCCGGGTACAACGGCGGACACGGACTGATTGCTCGCGATCCCGCAACCTGGCCGCGCCAGACACAACGCTATGTCCACTGGGGAACCGGTATCCTACAGGACGTCGAACGCGGCGGCTCCGCCAGCCCGACCCTGCAGGCGTGGCTGGATGCCGGCGGGAAACACCTCTGCCAGCGTGCGGCCGACACCCGTCTCGCCTCCGACTGACAGCTCCCAGCTCTTCCCAGGCCGGACTTCGTGGTCCCCTGTCGGGAAAACAAAGTGCGCCCGGCAGCAGCTGCCGAGCGCCCACGCCATGACCAGCCTTTCTCTTTCCCCGGCGTCCCGGTCCCGGGGTATCCCCCCAGTGACCGCCGGGCCGTCAATCCGGCGGGACCTCCGTTCTCAGGTGCAGGGCCCGCTCAGCAGCGGCAGCCACACCGCGAACGTGGATCCCCTCCCCGGCTCTGAGGCCACATCGATCCGGCCGCCATGGCTGCGCGTAATCCAGTAGGCGATTGAAAGCCCGAGACCTGCGCCCCCCAGCGCCGTGCGACGTCGGGACCGGTCCACCCGATAGAAGCGGCCGAAAATGTGCGGTAGTTCCTCCGGCGGAATGCCACTGCCTGTGTCGCTCACCGTCAGGCGCGCCCAATCCTGCATGCAGTCAAGGCCGATCGTCACCGTCCCGCCGGCCGGCGTGTGGTCGAGGGCATTCGCCACCAGATTCAGCACCACCTGTTTCAGACGGTCGCGATCCCCGCGCACCCGCGCCTGGTCTTCTCGCCCCAGGCGCAACTCGACCCCCTCAGGCGCCAGCACCTTCGCCTGTTGAAAGACCTCCAGCACCAGGGTGTCGATTTCGACCTCGTCCTGCGCCAGGGGTAGCTTCCCAGTCTCAGCTTGCGCCAGCAGCATCAGGTCCTTGACCATCCGCGTAAGGCGCTCGACCTCGGACGACACCGCCCGCAGCGTCTCCTCGTCGGCTTCCCCGGTCCGGGCGATCAGGTCAACGTTGCCGCGGATGGCTGTCAGCGGCGTCCGCAGCTCGTGCGACACGTCCGCCATGAACCGGCGCTGCGTCTCGAAGAGGGCGTCCAGACGCTCCAGGGTTTCATTGAAGGCCACAATCAGCCTGCCGACCTCATCTCTGGGCGCTCCCTCCAGCGGAATTCGCCGCGAGAGGTCATCGGCCCGCGTAATCTGCAGCGCGGTCTCGGTGACCTGATCCAGCGGCCGCAGCGCAGTCGACGCCGTGCTCCATCCGATAAGCGCCGCGCCGGCGACCGCCAGCACACCCCCGACGACCAGCACGAACAGCAGGGACTGGCGGGCGCGCACGACGGTCTCCAGCGAGCTGGCTAGCTGCAGGAAGCCAATCAGGTGGTCGTCGCTGACGGCATACAGCGGGTAGGTCAGGACGCGCAGAGGCGCGCCGTCAATCAGCATATTCGAGTAGCGCTTGGCCGGGGTCGTCAGCGCCTGGGCATCGAACGGACCGTCCATCATGGTCAGGTTCTGGGCGACCAGCGAACCCTGGGTGTCCCAAACCTGGACGAACACGTTCGAGGCCAGGTTCAGCGCCATCGGCGGCAGGACGATGCCCTCGATGTCGCGCTGAAAAGCCATGCGCACAACCTCGGCTGCCTGATCCAGCTGATCATCGACCTGCGATACAACCGTGTAGGAGAGCAGCAGGTAAACCGCGCTGCCGTAGAGCAGCAGCATGCCGGCCAGGACGGCCGTGTACCACATTGTGAGGCGAGCGCGTAGGGTCAAGCCTCTTCCCGCAGAACGTAGCCCACGCCGCGCACAGTGTGGATCAGGCGGGGGCCTCCACTGGCCTCGGTCTTCTGCCGGAGGTAGCGGACATACACCTCGATGATGTTGGATTCCCCGCCGAAGTCGTAGCCCCACACCCGGTCGTAGATCTGCCCCCGGGTCAGCACCTGGCGTGGATGACGCAGGAAGAGTTCGAGCAGCTCGTATTCCTTGGCCGTCAGGTCGATCGGATTCTCGGCGCGAAACGCCTGGTGGGTGCCGGTGTCCAGGCGCAGATCGGTGAAGGCCAGCACCTCTGGCCCTTCCGGCTTCGCCCGCCGTAGCAGGGCACGGATACGCGCCAGCACCTCGTCCAGGGCAAAGGGTTTGACCAGGTAGTCATCCGCCCCGGCATCTAGCCCCCGCACCCGATCCGAGATCGAATCCTTGGCGGTGAGCATCAGGATTGGGAGGCTGCCGGCGGAGCGCAAGCGGCGGCAGACCTCCAGCCCGTCCATGCCGGGAAGCATCCAATCCAGGATCACCAGGTCCGGCGGATCCTCCCGGGCGAGGTCGAGCCCGGCCGAGCCATCGGCCGCGGTCTCCACCTGGTAGCCCTCGTAGGCCAAACCCCGCCGCAGGAAGTGGAGGATCTTCTCCTCGTCCTCGATGACCAGTATCTTCTCGCGCATGGGTCCAACCCTCCCGGCGAATATACCATAACGACGGATCAGAGCTCCGGAGTGCGGCCTGGGAACAGCTCGCGCTATGCGGAGAACGGGCCCAACCCGTCCTCGACACAGCGCGAGGTGATGCTCCATGTAGGTGCCCCCGTCGCTTGGGTCCGGCTCCCGCAGCCGAGCGTAGCGGGGGCCCGCGCTCGGCGACGGCGGTTCCTGCTTACAGCAACTCGACCTTGGCCCCGGCAGCCTCGAGCTTGGTCTTGGCATCCATGGCCGCATCCTTGCCCGCCCCTTCCAGCACCTTGGGGCTGGCGGACTCCGCCATTTCCTTGGCATCGCTCAGGCCAAGAGTAGTGATCTGGCGAATGGCCTTGATGACTTCGATCTTCTTGGGACCAACATCCTTGATCACAACGTCGAATTCCGTCTTCTCTTCGGCGGCTTCAGCTGCCGCGCCCCCGGCACCCGCGCCCGGCATCATGGCGATCGCCACCGGGGCCGCCGCCGACACGCCCCACTTCTCTTCCAGCATTTTCGTCAGTTCCGCCGCCTCGAGGACCGTCAGCTTGCTCAATTCCTCGACCAGCTTCTCAAGATCAGGCATTTCAATACGCTCCTTGGTGTGATTCTCGTAGGGCTAAGTTGTTCAAGTTGCAGGCCTGCCAACGGTCACGCCGCGGCCGGCGCTTTCTCCGAATAGGCCTTGACCACCGAGGCCAGCTGCCGAACCGAGCCGGCCATCACGCCAGCGATGCGCGAGGCTGGCGCCATGATCACACCCAGCAACTGGGCGCGCAGGACCGGCATCGGCGGCAGGTCCGCCAGACGCTCGATCTCGGCCGCGCCGTAGGTCACGCCGCTTACCATCCCTCCCTTGACCTTGAGCGCCTCCGAGGTCCGGGCGGCATCGACGATGGCCTTGGCCACGGCCGGGACATCGTCCCCGGCAAAGCCTACGGCGGTCGTGCCCTGCAAGCCGCCGGCTGGGACGGAAATACCGGCCTCCTTCATTGCCAACTGCAGCAGCCGGTTCTTGACCACATGAAACTCACCGCCGTTCTCCCGAACTTTGCGCCGCAAGGCCTCCAGTTCGCTGACCCTGGCCCCGGAGAACGCGGTCAGCACGATCCCCTGGCTTCCCTTGAGGAGCTCGGCGTAGCGGGCAGCCAGCGCCAGCTTGCGTGCTTTCGAAATTGCCAACTTGCTCACCTCCTTCCGTACAACGAAAAGTCTCTGCTTCGCTCAAGATCGAAGCAAAGACTCCTTGCGCCTGACAAGCGCCCTCGTTCCGGGGAGTCTCCACCTCGGCAGGGGATTAAGTCCATGCGGACGCCTGCTGTCTTCGGCGAAGCCGTTCAGTTAGATGCCCCGGCCGGTTGCGCGGCTGGGGCTCATATTCTACCCCACCCTACATGGCTTGGGCAGCGTTGGGGTCCACTCGCACGCCCGGGCCCATCGTGCTGGTGACCGTCACCCGCTTGATGAAGGTTCCTTTGGCCGAGGCCGGACGCGCTTTCTTGACGGCTTCGAGCAGGGCGGCCATGTTCTCGTACAACTGACCTTCGTCGAACGAGGCCTTGCCGATCGGGACATGCAGATTCCCGCTGCGGTCGACGCGAAACTCGACTCGGCCCGATTTGAGTTCCTTGATCACTCGCGGCAGGTCCTCCGCCGGGACGACGGTCCCCGCCTTCGGATTAGGCATCAGGCCGCGCGGCCCAAGGATCTTGCCCAGCCCGGTCTTCCCGATCTTGCCCATCATCTCCGGGGTGGCGACAGTGGCGTCAAAATCCGTGAAGCCGGCTTTGATCTTCTCGATCATCTCCGAGTCGCCGATGTAGTCCGCCCCGGCATCGGTCGCGATCCGGGCCCCATCCCCTTCAGCGAAGGCCACCACCCGAACATTCCGGCCCAGGCCGTGCGGCAGCATGACGGTGTCCCGCACCTGCTGCTCGGCATGCCGCGGATCCACCCCCAGCCGCATGTGGACCTCGATCGTCCCATCGAATTTCGTATACGAGGTTTCGCGGGCAAGGCGCACCGCCTCCAGCGGGCCGTAGTCCTTGTCCTTCTCCACCTTGCTTGCTGCCAGATCGAATTTCTTGCCGTGCTTGGCCATTGGATCTCCTTGTGGTGCCAGCGGGCCGCCAGGGCAGCCCTCCCACGGTTCGTTAGCCTTCGACCACAATTCCCATGTTGCGAGCCGTGCCCTCGATCTGGCGCATCGCACCTTCCAGATCGATGGCATTTAGATCGCGCATCTTGACTTCGGCGATCTCCTGGATCTGCTGCCGCGTCACCTTGCCGACCTTGGCCCGGTTGGGCTCCGCCGACCCCTTCTCCAGCCCAGCCGCCTTACGCAGCAAGACCGGCGTTGGCGGGGTCTTCAGGATGAACGTGAACGACCCATCGGTGAAGATAGTGATCTCGGCCGGGATAATGTCGCCGGGCCTGGATGAGGTGCGGGCATTGTATTCCTTGCAGAACACCATCAGGTTGATCCCATGCGGCGCCAGGGCAGGCCCGATCGGCGGCGCAGGGTTGGCTTTGCCTGCCGCGATCTGCAGGCGGACGACGGTCTTGATCTTCTTCGCCACGGGTTTTCTCCTTCTGTGGTCCGAGCGGGCAGTTCGGGCTGCCCTCCCACTCTGGGCCGAACGGCCTGACCTCAGGCCTTCTCGACCTGCAGGAAATCCAGCTCCACGGGCGTATCACGCCCAAAGAACGAGACCATCACACGCACTTTCGCCTTCTCCATATCGATAGCGTCGACAGTCCCGATGAAGTCATTGAAAGGTCCATCGATGATACGAACCTTCTGGCCAGTCTTGAAGGTGACTTTCACCCGCGGCGCTTCTGCTTCCATCCGCTTGACGATCTGGGCTACCTCTTCCGGCCTCAAGGCGGTGGGCTCATTGCCCATGCCGACGAATCCGGTCACGCCGGGCGTGTTGCGCACCACGTACCAGGATTCCTCGCTCATCACCATCTGAACCAGGATGTATCCCGGGAATACCCGGCGCTCAACGGTGCGGCGCTTCCCGTCCCGCACTTCGAGTTCCTCTTCCGTTGGCACGACCACATCGAAGATCTTGCCTTTCATGCCCATGCTTTCGATGCGCTGCTCCAGGTTGTGGCGCACCTTGTTCTCGTAGCCTGAGTAGCAGTGCACGACGTACCAGCGGCGGCCGTCGTCCGGCTCCTCGGCCGGCAGCTGGTCGATGTCGGCGCTGGCCTCGGGCGTTGCCGGCGCCTCGGCGGCCAGAATGCCCGCGGGAGCAACGAAGGCTTCCGCCGCCACCTCGGCCGCCAGCCGGCCGACCTCAGCCTCGGACAGGTTGAAGCTGTAGGCAGCCTCGGGCGGACCCGGAAACGGCGCAACGGCCTCGGGCAGTGCGGCCGGTTCGGTCGGCTCATCTGCGGCAGGCGCATTCGCCCCCCCGACAGCCGGCCCGGCAATCGGCTCTTCCGCCAGCGAGGCGGTGTCCTCAGCCGTCTGGGCCTCAGGCTGGGTAGCCTCGGGCTGGGTAGCCTCGACTCCGATCAGATCCTCGGGCTCCAGGCCTTTGTTCTCTTCCATGGACTCGGTCACGCTCCCAGGGTGAGAATCCACCCGATCAACTTAGTGAACAGATAGTCGAGCGTACCGAGCACTACGCTCGAGATCGTTACAACGACCAGCACGATGATCGTCAACCGCCGCGCTTCCTGGCGCGTCGGCCAACTGACCTTGCGCAGCTCGGCGTTGCTTTCATGAATGAAACGCACGATACGGTTCGGCTGCTTTCTCACTACCTGTGCCTTCGCCACGTGGCCGCTCTCCATGTTCTCGATCGGGCGAACCGCCCGTCCGTCTTTGTTCAGGCAGGCCAGGCAGGAATCGAACCCACAACCCCCGCTTTTGGAGAGCGGTGCTCTGCCAATTGAGCTACTGGCCTGTGTGGCCCCTGCCGCGACCTACTTCGTCTCGCGATGCAGCGTATGCTTGCGGCAGCGCGGGCAGTACTTCTTGAACTCGATTCGTCCCGGGTCGTTCCGCCGGTTCTTCTCGGTCGTGTAGTTGCGCTCCTGGCAATCGGTGCAGGCCAAGGTCGTCACAGGTCGGGTGTCCTTCTTCGCCATTTGTACCTTCTAGATGCGATGTCGCAGCGACACCGTCTCTGTCTACTCCAGAATCTCGGTGATGGCGCCGGCGCCGACCGTCAGGCCGCCTTCGCGGATCGCAAACCGCGACCCCTTCTCCAACGCCACCGGCGTGATCAGCTCCACCGTCATCTTCACGTCGTCCCCCGGCATCACCATCTCTACC
>JALHUE010000494.1 GCA_022866145.1 Anaerolineales bacterium
CGAGGCTGCCGGTCGGCAGGGAATGGACGTGATCGTCGACAATGTGGGCGCCGGGAGCTTGCCGTTCAGCCTGCGGGCTGCCGCCAAGGGGGGACGCATCCTGACCGTCGGCAACACGGGCGGACCGGTCTTCGAGCTCGACAACCGCTTCATCTTCGGAAGGCACCTCTCCCTCCTGGGGTCGACCATGGGGACACACACCGACTTCCGGGAGGTCATGCACTTGGTATTTGAAGGGCGGCTCCGGCCGGTGATCGACCGTAGCTACCCTCTGGCCCAGGCCGCCCAGGCGCAGCAGCGCCTGGAGGCGGGCGAGCAGATGGGGAAGATTACCCTTGCCATCGACTGAGCCGCCCACCGGCCCGGCCGCCCTCGGTCTCCAATCTGACGGCAGGGATTGATGCGGGACCCGCACCCCCACCGACCGACTTCCGTAACCCTGCTTGCCATTGGCGTGTTATTGTTCACAGCCTGGCACGCCATTCGCCTGGCGGCCAGCCTGTCGCTGCCCTCCCTGCCCCTGTCCGTGCCGGGCTGGTATCTTCCGCTGACCGGGGGCGTCTGGGTCGCCTGCGGCCTGCTGGCGCTGGTGGGAATCCTGCGGCGACGACCATGGGCCCCATCGATGATCGGATGGACCAGCCTGGTCTACGTCATCTGGCGGCTGGCGGATCGGGCACTGCTGGCACGCTCAGACTACGCCGCCCAGACGCTGTCCGGACAGGCCGGATTGCTTGTGCTCGGATTGGCGGGAGTGGGGTGGATCCTCCGGCGGACCGCCGCCCGAACCTACTTCAAGGAGTCGGCGCAATGAGCCACAGCGAGAAGTTCGAACGGCTGAACAAGCTGCGCGAGGAAGCCCTCACCGGGGGCGGTCCAGAACGCGCCGACTCGCAGCACGCCCGTGGCCGGCTGACGGCTCGCGAGCGCCTGGACCTGCTGCTGGACAAGGGCTCGTTCCGCGAGACCGACATGTTCGTCACCCACCGCACGACGGAATTCGGCCTGGAGAACAAGAAGGTGCTCGCCGATAGCGTTGTCACCGGCTGGGGGACGATCGAAGGACGTCTGGTGTACGTGTTCTCGCAGGACTTCACCGTCTTCGGCGGCAGCCTGGGTGAGGTGCATGCCGAGAAGCTGTGCAAGCTGATGGATATGGCGATGAAGAGCGGCGCCCCGCTGATCGGATTGAATGACTCGGGCGGGGCTCGTATCCAGGAGGGCGTGGTCTCACTCGGCGGCTATGCCGACATCTTCCTGCGCAACACTCTGGCCTCCGGGGTGATCCCGCAGATCAGCGCCATCATGGGCCCATGCGCCGGCGGGGCGGTGTACTCGCCGGCCCTGACGGACTTCATCTTCATGGTGCGCAATTCGTCGTACATGTTCGTCACTGGGCCGGATGTGGTCAAGACGGTGACGCATGAGGATGTCACCTTCGAACAGCTTGGCGGCGCCGATGTCCACGCCTCAACTTCGGGCGTCTGCCATTACGTGGCGGAAAATGATGGCGACTGCCTGTACATGATCCGGCTGCTGCTCTCGTACTTGCCGCAGAACAACATGGAGGATCCTGCCCACCTGGCGACCGGCGATGACCGTCTGCGCACCGAGGCCGCGCTGGACAGCATCATCCCGGATGACCCGAGCAAGCCCTATGAGATGCGGGATGTGATCCGGCTGGTTGTCGACAACGGCGCCTTCTTTGAGTTGCAGGAGCACTACGCTCCGAATATCGTCATCGGCTTCTCCCGCTTAGGCGGCCACAGCGTCGGGATTGTCGCCAATCAGCCGGCCGTCCTGGCCGGCGTGCTCGACATCAACTCCTCCGACAAGGCCGGACGGTTCGTCCGCTTCTGTGACTCCTTCAACATCCCGATCATCACCTTCGTCGACGTGCCGGGCTTCATGCCTGGCACAGCCCAGGAGCATGGCGGGATCATTCGGCATGGCGCCAAGCTGCTGTTCGCCTACTGTGAGGCTACTGTCCC
Organism: Anaerolineales bacterium; assembly: GCA_022866145.1. Taxonomy (NCBI): domain Bacteria; kingdom Bacillati; phylum Chloroflexota; class Anaerolineae; order Anaerolineales; species Anaerolineales bacterium. The sequence goes on from JALHUE010000494.1 coordinate 1,992, forward strand.
CAAGATCACCGTCATAACCCGCAAGGCCTACGGCGGGGCGTACGACGTGATGTCCTCCAAGCACATTCGCGGCGATCTCAACTTGGCCTGGCCGACGGCCGAGCTGGCGGTCATGGGTCCTGAGGGCGCGGTCAAGATCATCTTCCGCAAGGAACTGGCGGAGGCCGAGAATCCCGACGAACGCAAGGCCCAGCTGGTGGAGGAGTACCGCCAGCGCTTTGCCAACCCGTATATCGCCGCCTCGCGCGGCTATCTTGACGACGTCATCGAGCCGCGGCTGACCCGCCCGCGTCTGATCAACGCCCTCGAGATGCTCGCCAACAAGCGCGATGCCAACCCCGCCAAGAAGCATGGCAATATCCCCCTCTGACGCCCGGGATATGGCGCCGGCGCTAGCTGTCGGGCGCTCCGGCCTGGCGGCGATCGCCGGCCATCGCCTGTTCTGGCAGGTCGAAGGGCCCGCAGCCGGGAAGCCGGTGCTGCTGTTGCACCACGGCTTGGGCTCGGTTCGCGCCTGGAAGATGCAGATTCCCAGCCTGGCCGCGGCGGGATGGCGGGTGGTGGCCTACGACCGCTGGGGGTACGGCCGGTCGGACTCACGCCCAGGCTTCCCGCCGGAGTTCCTGCAGGCCGACGCCTGCGAGGCGCTGCAACTGCTCGATCTCCTGGGTCTCGAGCGGGTGTCGATCGTCGGCCACAGCGAAGGGGGCTCCCTGGGGCTGGTGCTGGCATCGGCGCATCCCGATCGAGTCGAGCGGCTGGTGCTGGTGGCGGCGCACATCGATCGGGAGGCCGAGACCCTGCAAGGGCTGCAGGCACTGGCGCAAGCCATCCACGCCCAGCCCCTGAAGGGCGGCTTGCGCCGCGAGCATGGCCCGAAGGCCGATTCCCTGGCGCAGGCGTGGGTCGAGCGCTGGCTCGACCCGGCCGCGGAGGGCCTCAGCCTGAGTCCGGTCCTGGCCAGCATCCGCTGCCCGACGCTTGTGATCCAGGGTGAGCTCGACGAACACGCCTCCCCAGAGCACGCCCGCCGCATCGCCAGGGGGATTGCCGGCAGCGAGCTATGGCTGATCCCAGGCGTCGGCCACATGCCCATCCATGAGATCCCCGAGCAGTTCAACGCCCGTCTGATCGAGTTCCTCGGCCGCCCGGGGAATCTCGAAACGACAGGGTTGGTACAATCACTCGCAGCCAGCGCTTCCCGGGGCTGAGGGCAGGGGTCCCAGCATGCCAAAGCGGCAGATGTTCACCAAAGTGCTCGTGGCCAACCGGGGCGAGATTGCCGTACGCGTGTTGCGCGCCTGCCGCGAGCTCGGGCTGGAGACGGTGGCCGTGTTCTCCGATGCCGACCGCACCGCCCTGCACCCGCGCTACGCCGATGAGGCCTATTGGCTCGGGCCGTCGCCGGCCCGCGAGTCGTACCTGCGGGGCGACCGGATCATCCAGATCGCCCGCGAGTGTGGCGCCGGGGCCATCCACCCAGGATATGGATTCCTGGCCGAGCGCGACGATTTTGCCCATGCGGTTGAGCAGGCCGGCCTGGTGTTCATCGGTCCGCGGCCGAGCGCCATCGCCGCCATGGGGGACAAGGCGACCGCCCGGGCGACCGTGGCCGCGGCCGGAGTCCGGGTCGTGCCCGGAACCGAAGGCGAGGGCGGACTGCGCGATGAGGAGATCCTGGCGATCGCGCCCCAGGTGGGCTTCCCCCTGCTGATCAAGGCCACAGCCGGGGGCGGCGGCAAAGGCATGCGCGAGGTCCAGGCGATGGACGACCTGCAGGCGCTGCTGCAATCCGCCCGGCGCGAGGCCGAGGCCGCCTTCGGCGATGGCAGCGTGTACCTGGAGAAGCTGGTCACCGGCGCCCGGCACATCGAGTTTCAGATCATGGCCGACAGCCATGGCAATATCATCCATCTGGGAGAGCGCGAATGCTCGCTGCAGCGACGCCACCAGAAGCTGTTGGAAGAGGCCCCCTCGCCCTCGATGGAAGATGACCTGCGCTACCGCATGGGTCAGGTGGCCTGCACGGCCGCCGCCTCCGTCGGCTACCTCAACGCCGGCACGATCGAGTTCCTGGTCGACAAGGACCACAACTTCTTCTTCCTCGAGATGAACACCCGCTTGCAGGTCGAACACCCGGTGACCGAGATGGTGACCGGGATCGACATCGTCAAGGAGCAGATCCGGATCGCCCGCGGCCGCAAGCTGCGCTACGCCCAGAGCGACGTCCAGTTCAACGGCTGGGCGATCGAGTGCCGCATCAACGCCGAGGACCCCTACAACAACTTCATGCCCTCCACGGGGGTGCTCACCCACGTGCTGCCGCCCACCGGACCGGGGGTGCGGGTGGACACCGGCGTCTTCCCCGGCTTCGAAGTCTCGCCGTACTATGACTCCTTGATCTCCAAGCTGATCTGCTGGGGGGAGACGCGCGGGGAGGCCATCCTGCGCATGCGACGCGCCCTGGAGGAGTACCGCATCCTGGGCGTCAAGACCAACATTCCCTTCCACCAGAGCATCATGGACCTGACCCGCTTCCTTGCGGGCCACTACGACACCCGCTTTGTCGAGGAGCGGTTCTCGATGGAGGAAGCCGAGGAAGGCAAGGCCAGCTATCCGGAGATCGCCGCCATCCTGGGGACCCTGGTCGCCCACCGCGAAAGCCAGCAAGCCTCCCAGATCGTGCAGCGGGGTGAGCGCGACGCCAGCAACTGGAAGTGGGTATCCCGCTATGAGCGGATGCAACGCTAGGCAGGCCCGGACATGAAGTACCTCACCACGGTCGAGGGCCAGACCTTCGAGATCGAGGTCAACGTCGAGGGCGAGCTCGTTGTTGACGGAAATTCCGTCGTCATCGACTTCCGCCCGGTCGCCGGACAGCCGGTGTACTCGCTGCTGGTCAACGGGCGCTCGTACGAGGCCTACGTCAACCCGGTGGATGACGGCCTGCAGGTCATGCTCCAGGGGCGGCTGTATCAGGTCACCGTCGAAGATGAGCGCCAGAAACGGCTGCGCGAGTCATCGGCAGGTCTGCCGGTGACCAAGGGCGAGATCCAGGTGAATGCGCCGATGCCGGGGCTGGTCGTGGCGACGGTAGTGGAGGCGGGACAACCGGTTGAGAAGGGCGAGATCCTGGCCATCCTTGAGTCGATGAAGATGCACAATGAACTCAAGGCGGCCCGGGCCGGGACGATCACTCGGGTGCGGGTCAAGGCCGGCGATAGCGTCGAACAGAACCAGGTCCTGATGACTCTCGAGTGAGGCGCAGGCCGGCCGGCTTGCCCACCACCCGGCCTGCCCCCCAAGTGCTGCCCTTGCCTATGGAGATCGAAGCCAAGTTCTACCTGACGGACCCGGACGAGCTTCGACGCCGGCTGTCCCTGCTCGGAGGCGTGCTTGCCCACGGCCCTCGGCTGGAGCGCAACTGGCGCTTCGACAACGCCGATGGACGACTAGCTGCCGACGGCCGGGTGTTGCGGTTGCGCGTCGATGATCACGCCCACCTGACCTTCAAGACCCCCAGCGACCTCCCGGAGTTCCGGGGTGAAATCGAATTCGAGGTCTCCGACCCCGCGGCCGCCCAGGCGCTGCTCGAGGCCCTGGACTACCACCCGGTCTGGCTGTACGAGAAGTGGCGAGCGGTTTATCGCCTCGATCTGGCCCAGGTCATGTTGGACGAGCTCCCGTTCGGCTCGTTCGTCGAGATCGAAGCCGCCTCGCTGGATGCCGTCGAAAGGGTCGCCCGGCGCCTAGGTCTGGACTGGAAGCGGCGCCTGGCGTCGAGCTACCTCGGGCTGTTCGCCCGGCTGCGCCAGTCCCGTCAGCTGGCATTTCGCGAGGCTACCTTTGAAGCCTTTGCCGATCAGAGCCCAGTTCAGCCCGAGGAGTTGGGCGCCTCCGACGCCATGACCGAGATGGATCCCTCCCCCCGACAGACAAGGGAATCTCATGAGTGAAGATCTGAAAGACGCCTTCGAGCGCTGGCAGACCAACACCCTGGAACCAGCCTTGCGAGAGCAGGCCGAGCGCCAGGAATCCTTCCGGACCTCCTCCGGCACCGAGTTGGAGAGCCTGTATCTGCCGGCCGACCCCGACCCCGACTACCTGGAGCAGCTCGGTTTTCCAGGGGAGTATCCCTTCACTCGCGGTGTGCAGCCGACCATGTACCGAGGCCGGCTGTGGACAATGCGGCAGTACGCCGGTTTCGCCACAGCCGAGGAGACCAATCAGCGCTTCCACTACTTGCTCCAGCAGGGACAGACCGGGCTTTCGGTGGCCTTCGATCTGCCGACGCAGATCGGCTACGACGCCGATGACCCGCTGGCAACCGGGGAAGTCGGACGGGTGGGGGTTTCGATCTCTTCGCTGCAAGACATGGAGAAGCTGCTGGAAGGGCTTCCCCTGGAGCGGGTCTCGACCAGCATGACCATCAACGCCCCGGCCGCCGTGCTGCTGGCAATGTACCTGGCCGTCGCCCAACGGCGCGGGATCGAGATCGCTCGGCTGCGCGGGACCATTCAAAACGACATCCTCAAGGAGTACATCGCCCGCGGGACCTACATCTTCCCACCCCACCCCGCCATGCGCCTGGTGACCGACGTCTTCCGCTACTGCCGGGACCATGTGCCGCACTGGAACACGATCTCCATCTCCGGGTATCACATCCGCGAGGCCGGCGCCACCGCCGTGCAGGAGATCGCCTTCACCCTGGCCAACGCCATCGCCTACACCCAGGCGGCCGTGGGGGCTGGCCTTTCGGTGGATGACTTCGCTCCCCAGTTGGCGTTCTTCTTCGCCGCCCACAACCACTTCCTGGAGGAAGTCGCCAAATTCCGCGCCGCTCGCCGGCTGTGGGCGCGCATCATGCGCCAAGACTTCAACGCCCGCGACTCCCGCTCCTGGCGTCTGCGCTTCCACACTCAGACCGGCGGTTCGACCCTTACCGCCCAGCAGCCGGTCAACAACGTGGTCCGGGTGACGCTGCAGGCCCTGGCAGCCGTGCTGGGCGGAACCCAGTCGCTGCACACCAACAGCATGGACGAAGCCCTCAGCCTGCCCACCGAAGATGCCGTCCAGGTCGCCCTGCGCACTCAGCAGATCTTGGCCCACGAGACCGGGGTGGCTGACACCATCGACCCGCTGGCTGGGTCGTACGCCATCGAGGCCCTGACGGATGCGGTCGAACGCCAGGCGCAGGACTACCTGCGCCGTATCGCCGATATGGGCGGGGCGCTGGCCGCCGTCGAGAGCGGCTTCATGCAGCGGGAAATTCAGGAGTCAGCCTACCTGGCCCAGCGGGAGCTGGAGTCCGGGAGAAGCATCGTGGTGGGCGTCAATCGCTTTGCCTCCCAGCAGGCGGCGAGCCTGCCGCGGCTGAAGATCGATCCCGCCATCGAACAGGCACAGCGCCAGCGGTTGGCGGAGCTGCGCGCCCGGCGCCAGGCGCCGGCGGCGCAGCAGATGCTCGAACGCCTGACCCGGGCGGCCGAGGGACCCGACAACCTGGTCCCGGTGTTCATTGAGTGCCTGAACGCCGACCTGACGCTGGGAGAGATCTGCGGCCAGCTGCGTGCCATCTGGGGAGAGTACCAGCCGTCCGCCACCCTCTGAATACACTTCGAGGAGACTCGATGACCACGATCAAACGCATCCACCACGCCGCCCTCGTCGTTCAGGATCTCGAGGCCGGCCTGAAGTTCTGGCGCGACGCCCTCGGCCTCAAGCTGGATCACATCGAGGACGTACCCGAACAGGAGTCACGCGTGGCCTTCCTGCCCGTCGGCGACGGTGAGATCGAGTTGGTCCTGCCGACGACGGACGACAGCGGCATCGCCCGCTACCTGGCCAAGCGCGGCCCGGGGATCCATCACCTGTGTCTGGAAGTCGATGACCTGCCGGCGGCCCTGGAGCAGCTGCGGCAGCATGGCATCCGATTGATCCACGAGCAGCCGGTGGCGGCCGCCGGCGGCAGGCGGGCCGCCTTCATCCACCCCGAGAGCACCGGCGGCGTCCTGGTCGAGCTGTACGAGTAGGGCCGCATCTCCGACTGTCCTCGCCCCGCGCCGGCGGACCCCCTCCAACCTCCCGGGGTCCCAACAGCCGCCCGGGCAGTCCCCTTGGGCTTGCCCACAGCCCCTGTGGCGGCATGCCCTGGGCAAGGAGGCGGGCCTCTCGCCTCACAGGCGCGGCCCAGTCGGATAGGACGCCTCCAACCACGGCAAATTCGCCTCTGAGGATCCGTCAAGCCGAGTTCGCGCTTGACCCTCCGGCTCGTAGCGTCGGCGCTACGCCTCTAGGAGGCTGCGGAAGGATCCGGTTCGAGGAAGCCTTCGGCTAGCATGACGGTCCCTGATCCTGTCTCGAGGCGGTTGGAAGCCCGCCTCCGTTCTCACCTGGAGCCCGTACGAGGGGCTCGGCCTCTTGCCGTCTGCGACTCCGGGTGTGCATCGAGCCTATGCGACTACGGCTTCGAGATTCCGGATCCGCACCAGGTCGAACGCTGCCAGACAGCAGATGAACATCAACCCCACTCGCGGTTGCCCACAATGGCGGGTTTTCCGCAGCGCCCCCACCGTCTTCATCCAGCCGAAGGACTGTTCAATCAGTTTCCGCTCCCACTGACTGAGCTCGTATCCCGGGTGGCGAGTGGTGGCCCATCAATGGCGCTCGAACGGTTGCGGGTGGTCCCTGGCCTGGCCGCCAGGACAGGCTGCGCCACGTGCGGCGTCACCCCCAACTCCCGCAGTCGCGCCACGAATTCCTGGGTGTCGAAGGCCTTGTCCGCTCCCAGCGTGAGCCGCTTTCGGTGCCGTAGCCTGGCTGCCCGCACCATCTCTTGCGCCGCCTGGCGCTCTGCCGTCCCGCTGGCCTGTATCAAGCAGGCATCCACGACCAGAGCGTGCCGGTTGTCCATCAGGACATGCCCCATGTAGCACAGCTTGGCTTCGTTCCCCGGACCTTTGCGATACGGTCGGGCCTGAGGGTCCGTGGCGGATTCATGGGTGGCGTTCGTTCTCGTCTCCCCGCGAACTCCTCGCCGGGACTCCCGGGCTCATCCGGACCCTTGCCCCGCCCCGGTTGCCGCGGGCGGAAGCTCTTGTGCCCCGCCCAGCCTTCGATCAGCGCGCTATCCACGCTGAAGTGTTCGTCGCTCAGCAGGTCTCTCTCCCGCGCCGCGGCCAGCACTTCCTGGAAGAAGGCCCGGGCCATCTCCCCCTCCAGCAAGCGTTGCCGGTCCTTCGTGAAGACGGTCGGGTCCCAGACCGCGTCGTCCGTGTTGAGCCCCACGAACCAGCGGAACAGCAGGCTGTAATCCAGCTGTTCCATTCGCATCCGCTCGCTGCGGACGGTGTACAGCACCTGAAGCAGCACGGCTCTCAGCAGTCGCTCGGGCGGGATCGACGATCGCCCCACCTTCGAATACAGCTCAGCCAGGCGCGCCGACAGCCGGTCGAGGACCTCATCCACCATACGGCGGATCGGCCGCAGGCGATGATCGCTGGGAATCCGCTGCTCCGCAGAACCATACGACCACATCCGGGTATCGTCGCTGTCGTTGCCACGCACACTTGCACCTGCGGCAAGTGCAGGTGTGGCCCTCGACCTCCGTCATCCTTTGCCTGCTACGACACCCGATCGAGGGCCCGGGATTCGATTCTTGCCGACCAAGTTGAACGTTCTTCCGCAACCTGCTAGTCTTCCCGATGGAGAAACCGGGCGATCTGTCTGGGCAGGTAGTCGACGTCGATCGGCTTCTGGATGTATCCGTCGCTGCCTGCCGCCAGCGTCCGCTCCCGATCGCCCCGCATGACGTTGGCTGTGATGGCAATGACGGGGATGGTGGACGGGTTAGGATCCGACTTGAGGCGGGAGGTTGGCGTGGTGCCGTTGAGCTCCGGCACGTTGATATCCACCAGAATGAGGCCGGGCCGCCGGTTCGTGACGACCTGCAAGGTCGCCCGGGCATTGCCCACCTCTAGCACGTCATACCCTTCGGCCTGAAGGATGCGACGGACCAGGATTCGGTTGTCCAAGTTGCATTCGATGTACAGGATCGTGCGGGCCTAATCCGTCATCCGCTCTGCACCGGGGAGACATCCGGGCTCGGTTCCATTGTAGATAGTCAGAGTCGGGAAGTGTGCGAAGGGAATGTTGCAGGGCGTGTTGGAGGGGTGAGAAGCCCGGTCAGGAGTAGGACGTGAGCACCAATCCCGGCAGGGGCCAGGGAGCATCCGGGCCTGAGACGCAGGCCTCCGTCGCGCCGGACATCGGTGGCAGGTTGGTTTGGGAAGAGGTTGATTCGCCCGGAGGCGGAGATCGCTGACAGGACAACCGACCACAGGGGCCGGTGCTACCGGCACGGATTCCTCAGTTGCTCAACGGTGACACCTGAATGCAGGGGATCATCGAAAATCCAGCGGCAGCCTTCGAAGTAGGTCGGGTCCGTGATGAAGATGGCGATGTACTCGCGGCGGTCTATCACCTGGTCCGGGACGCGGGAGGATTGATCGTAGACCCTGTTTCCGGTCTCCGGATGATGCGGTCCCATGACATGTTCCGTCCAGTCGTTGTAGGTATTGTCGGAGGAGGTGACGTAGGAGTGAACGAAGACGGCCACATCTTCCTGGGTCGACCCTGGCCACAGGTAGTACAGATCGGCGAAGCACTGGTAGTCCAGCGTGCCTGCGTAGAACTCGCGAGGCTCTCCGAACTCCACCACGACGTGATCGATGGCATCGCATTCGCCAGCCGAGAGTCGCCCCGGCTCCATGCTGCCCGCCGGCTGCGCCGGCTGAGGTTGAGGTTCGGGATTGGGCGGCTCGACCACATTGGGTGCTTCCGCGGGCGGTTGCGATTGCACTTCCGAGTCCGGCTCCACAAAGTCGAAGTCCACCGGCGCTAGCTCAAAGCCGGGAGCATTGCAGGCTGCAGCCAGGATAGCGAGGCCGCTCAGGAGGACCGCATGGGCGTAAGGAACGGTGCGCTTCATGGTGGGTTTCCTCTTCGGCGTCATCGGTTGGTCAACGGGGTGACCCGATCAGGGACGGGTCGCCTGGGCGGCAGGCGCGACAAGTAATCCGCTCCAGTCCGCGCCATTATCGCGCCCACCAGTCGGAAGGCAATCGGCCCCACCTGCAGGGGCCCGGGGGCAACGAGGTGCCGGAGAACAACCGCCCCGGCTCGTTCCACTCGAGCCGGGGCGTGGGAGTTATCGTTCACCCGAGGCCCATCCCAACATGCCACAGGGGAGGCTGGCCACACCCAGGGCAAGGCAGCCATTCGTCGCCGGACCGGGACAGGCCGTAGGTCCCATTTCGGTTGCCGGGCCGCACAATCTCCTGTATGCTCAGGGACAAGTGATCCCGGCCGTCAATGCCGGATCGGACAGGGAGGCAATCATGGAGTACTTCGTCTGGCTGATCTTCGCCGCCGTGTTCTTCTACTTTGGCTACGTCCACTGGCAGATGGCCCGCACCTCGATCCGTACCTTCCACTTCCGGGGCGAAGGCGGGACTGACCCGGCCGCCACTCAGGTGCTGCAGGACTTTGTCAAGGACTTCAACAACTACCTGGATATCACCAACAAGATCGATAGGCAACGCAACACCGTGGCAGCGGCTGGCTTTCTGGTGGCCGGTTTCCTGGCCTTGATCTCCTGGGCCATCGGAACGTTCTAGCCCGACTCGCTTCCGGTTCCTCGGTGCCCCCGGCAGCCCCCGGGTCGCCCCCCGAACCCGCGCCAGCCCTCTGGCATAGGAATCGCAGCCCCCGACGGTGACCGTCGGGGGCTGCTCCCTTCGCAAGGAGGAGGGGCTGCTTCTAAGAGTGGATGATCGGCACCGGCCGCTCGGACAGCCGCTCGGACAGTTGATTCGCCCCCACCGCGACCAGCCCGACAAGCCCCATGCCGATAGCGACCGACAGGCTAGCCAGCAGGGCGATCAGGAAGGGCGCCAGCAGCAGAAGGGCCAACTCGGCTCCCTCCGGCGGCGCGGGCGCCAGAAGCGCCGTCAGTAGACCGATCGGAGCGAAAAGCAGGTAGCTCAACTGCACAGCCCAACGCCCGAGCGGTGTGCGCTGGACGGAGAGCAAGCCGAGGAGCAAGGCCGTGGTCAGCATACCGGCCAGTAGCAGCCCAACCGCGATCGCCAGAAACTCGTTGAAGGGCGGCACATAACCGAAATGCAGCATCATCAGCCCCAACCCGATGAGTGCCCATGCGCCCCCCGCCAGCAACATCACTTTGACATTCGGCTTCACGTCTACCTCCTGTTTCCGACCGGCCGGCGGAAACTGAGATCTTCGGCACTATTCTGCCACGCCTCTCCTGCCGGTGGGTGGGTTTGAAAGCCGCCTGTAAGCTCGGTCCTGTGGACAGGCCGAATGCTATAATTCGCCCAGGACCCCCACCGCCAAAGGAGGCCCGATGTTCGACTCAAAGAAGCTGGAAGCGCTCCGCCGCAGGTTCGGTCAGTGGGAACAGAGTACCCTGCGCCATGCGACTGAACGGCTCCCGGAAGCCAAAGAACGCTACATAACAACCTCCTCTGAGCCGATTGGTCGCCTGTACACGCCGCTCGACCTGCCGGACTTCGACTACGAGCGCGAGCTCGGCCTGCCGGGGGAGTTTCCATTCACCCGGGCCGTCCACCCCACCCTGTACCGCGGCCGGCCGTGGACGATGCGCATGTTCGCCGGCTTCGGCACGGCTGAAGAGACCAACGCCCGCTTCCGCTACCTGCTCGACCAGGGACAGACCGGCCTATCGATCGCCTTCGACCTGCCGACCCTGATGGGCTACGACAGCGATGCCCCGGAGGCCGTCGGCGAGTTCGGCAAGTGCGGCGTGGCGGTGTCGTCGCTGCGCGACATGGAGATCCTGCTCTCGGGAATCCCGCTGGACAAGGTCTCGACGAGCATGACGATCAACTCGCCGGCGGCGGTGGTCTGGGCGATGTACGTCGCCACTGCCGAGAAGCAGGGCGTTCAGCCCCAGGCGCTGCGGGGCACGCTCCAGAACGACATCCTCAAGGAGTACATCGCCCAGAAGGAGTACATCTTCCCGCCCGAGCCCTCGATGCGCCTGGTCGTCGACACCATCGAGTTCGGCAGCCGGGTGCTACCGCAGTGGAACACGATCTCGATCTCCGGCTACCACATTCGCGAGGCCGGCTCCACCGCCGCCCAGGAGCTGGCCTTCACCCTGGCGGATGGGATGGAATACGTGCGCTGGGCGCAGCAGCGCGGCCTGGCCATCGACGACTTCGCCCCCCGCCTGTCGTTCTTCTTCAACGCTCACAACGACTTCTTCGAGGAGATCGCCAAGTATCGGGCGGCTCGCAGGATCTGGGCGACCGAGATGCGCGACACCTTCGGGGCAGAAGACCCCCGGTCGTGGTTGATGCGCTTCCACACCCAGACCGCCGGGGTCAGCCTGACGGCGCAGCAGCCCGACAACAACATCGTGCGCGTGGCCGTGCAGGCTTTGGCCGCGGTGCTGGGGGGCACCCAATCATTGCACACGAACTCGATGGACGAAGCTCTGGCCTTGCCCTCCGAGCATGCCGTCACCATCGCCCTGCGCACGCAGCAAATCCTGGCGGAGGAATCCGGGATCGTCAACACCGTCGACCCGCTGGGAGGATCCTACTTCGTCGAAGCCCAGACCCGCTGGATGGAGGCCCAGGCCCGCGACACCTTCCGCCGCATCGATGAGTTCGGCGGGGTCCTGCCTGCCATCGAGGCCGGCTTCTTCCAGAAGGAGATATCCGACTCCGCCTACCGCTACCAGGGCGAAATCGACCGCCGGGAGCGGTTGATCGTCGGAGTCAACGCCTTCCAGGACGATGTGCCGCTGCGGATTCCGCTCCTGGCGATGGACCCCGCCGGCCAAGCCCGCCAGGTCGCCCGCCTGGCCGAGGTGCGCCGGACCCGGGATGCCGGCGCTGTCGGCCAAGCCCTCGACCGTCTGCGCCTAGCATGCCAGGGCACCGAGAACACGATGCCCTGCCTGCTGGATGCGGTCCGCGCCTACGCCACGCTTGGCGAGATCATCGGCGTAATGCGCGGCGTGTTCGGAACCTATCAGGAGCCGACCTGGGTGTAGCTCCGTCCCAGCCCCCAGCGCGGGCTCGGGCGAGGAGCCGCCTGCGATGCAACCTCCACATTCTCACCTCTCCGCCGGCGTCCTGGCTCTGATGCTGGCCGCCCTGGGCTGCAGTTGGCTGCCAGACACGGGCACTTCCAGCCTCGCGACTGCCGTGGCCGCAACCGTCGAGCACAGCCCGAAAGATGCCGCCGCAACCGTGCTTCCTGCGTTGCCGGGCACAGGCAGGGTCTCCGGCAGGATCTGCTATCCATCCGAATCCATTCCCGCCATGACGGGCTACTTCCGGGAAACCACGACGGCGGAAGTCATCCCGATGGCCATCGGGGCCGGGCGAGGCAGCTACGAGATCACACTGCCGGCGGGGGAATACCACGCCTACGCCTGGACCACGCAACCGCAGATCCGGATCGGTGGATCGTACAGCCAAGCAGTGGTGTGTGGCCTGGATTCTTCCTGCACCGACCACAGTCTGCGGCCATTCCGCGTTGCGGCCGGCAGCCATACCAATGGCATCGATCTGTGTGACTGGTACGGCGGCCCAGGCTCGGTCCCGCCAGCGCCGGGAGACCTGCCTCCGACCTCTCCCGCCGGCTCAACGACATTGCCCGGAGGCATCAGCCTGAACTGCGATGGCAGCCAACAGCGGATGCGGCTGGAGGATGCCGGGCCTGCCGGTCGGACCGTGGCCGTGGACGCCTGGCTGGCAGACGCCTGGGCGAATGTGTGGAGCGTCAGTGGCGGGAACCCGATGATCCAGCAGATCGAACTCGAGGCCGGCCCCTACCCCTTCGGAGATTGTCGCAGCCTGATCGTCGTGCCGATCCGCTACTCGGGGTCTGGAGCCGACCTGCGGCTCGAGATTTACGCCTGGGACGGCGCCGGGGTGCGCCAGGTGTACTCACACCAAGGCACGAAGGGCGCCTGGGCCAAGCTCGGCGATGTGATCCAGTTCAGGGAGGCCAAGTTCCTCTACGGGGAGCCGAACTGCTGCCCATGCGCCGTGCAAACGACCGAGCACACCTGGGACGGCAGCACCTTCGTTGAGAGCCGAGTAATCGTCGAGCCGACCTACTCCGGGACTCCGCCGGACGAGTGCCGACCGTGAATTCAGCCGGCCAGCAGCGTCGGCGAGGCGCCGGCCTCCATCCGTCGCGGCGGGATCGGCTCCCAGGCCCCGGCCGGCACGCCGAAGTAGCGCACCGCTTCACGTAGGAGATGGCTCGTGTAACGCAGGAAGCTCTCGCGCACGACCGGATGCAGGCCGTGTAGGAACATCAGCAAATCCGTCCGCGGCTCGCGCATTGGGCGCCGCGTGCAAGACTCGAGCCACTCAATCGTGTTCTGCCGGTACGGCTCGCACAGCGAATCGATGGTGTCGGCAAGCACTCGGGCATCGTGGAAGTAGGTCGACATGGATCCTGC
>JALHUE010000495.1 GCA_022866145.1 Anaerolineales bacterium
GCGAACTGAAAGCGCAGCTTGAAACAGGTCTGGCGGGCATCGTCGAGCTTGGAGCGGATTTCTTCCGTCGAGAGGGCGCGAATATCTTCGGCTTTCATAGCCTACTCGCCTCCCGTCAGATCGGTCCGCTTGGCGAACTTGGTGCGGATTGCCAGCTTGTGCGAGGCCAGGCGCAGCGCCACGCGGGCGGCGTCTTCGGGAAGGCCTGAGATCTCAAACAGGATCCGCCCCGGCTTGACGACGGCTACCCAGTGATCGACCCCGCCCTTGCCCTTGCCCATCCGGGTCTCGGCCGGCTTCTGCGTCACCGGCTTGTCGGGGAAGATGCGGATCCACACCTTGCCCCGGCGCTTCATGTAGCGCACCAATGTGCGTCGGGTGGCCTCGATCTGGCGAGCTGTAACCCAGCCCGGCTCCAGCGCCTGCAGCCCGAACTCGCCGAAGTTGACTTCGACGCCGCGGGATTCCTTGCCCTTCATCCGGCCGCGCATCTGCTTCAGACGGCCGGGCATCACCCGTTTTGGCATCAACATCATCGCACCTCTTCGCCAGCCGGCACGCTACTCGCTGACATACACATCCATGGCTTCGATCTTCTCGGCTGCCTCGGGCACGGCGTCGCCGCGGTAGATCCACACCTTGACCCCGATGCGGCCATAGGTCGTCAGGGCTTCGGCCCGGGCGAAATCGATGTCGGCCCGCAGGGTCTGGGCCGGCACGCGCCCTTCGCGCATCCACTCACGCCGGGCCATCTCGATGCCGGACAGCCGGCCGGCGCACATCACCTTGATGCCCTTGGCGCCCTGGCGCATCGACTGGCTGACGGCACGCTGCATCGCCCGCCGGTGGCTGATCCGCCGCTCGAGCTGGCCGGCGATGTTCTCCGCCACCAGACGCGCATGCAGGTCGGGGTCCTTGATCTCGGCGATGTCCAGCTTGACCGCGGTCCCGGTCAGAGCCTGCACCGCCCGGCGCATTTCCTTAACATTGGCGCCCTTGCGCCCGATGACAATCCCCGGCTTGGCGGTGTGGATCGTCACATGGACGTTGTTCGGGAAGCGCTCGATATCGATGCGCGAGATCCCTGAGCGCAGGGCGGCCTTCAGAATCAAGTTGCGGATCCGGCCGTCCTCGTGCAACTGCTTGGCGTACGACTTGGGGTTGGCGAACCAGCGCGACTCCCAGGGCTTGTTGATGCCCAGTCGAAAACCAATCGGGTGGACCTTCCGTCCCATACTTGCTCCTCTCCCCTAGACCTACGACGCAGCCTGGCCGCGTTCGCGCAGCACGATTGTGATGTGCGAAGAACCTTTCTGAATCGGCTTGAACCGCCCGCGGGCCCCGAACCGGCGCCAGCGGCGCGTCGGACCTTCGTCGGCCGAGGCCGTGTGCACAAACAGGTCATCCCGGCTCAGGCCGAAATTCTGCTCGGCATTGGCTATCGCCGACCGCAGAACCTTGGCCACCGGATCCGACCCGGCGTTGCGGGTGAAGCGCAGCACTTCCATCGCCTCATTGGCCGGCCGACCCCGGATCATGTCCACCACCAGGCGGACCTTGCGAGTTGACACCGGGATGAAGCGGGCTACCGCCCTGACGTCTCTATGTTCAGCCATCTTCGCCTGCTACGCAGTTGTCGTCTTGGTGGTCTTGTCTCTCTGGACATGACCCCGGAAGGTGCGGGTCGGTGCGAACTCGCCCAGCTTGTGGCCAACCATGTTCTCGGTAATGTAGATCGGGACATGGCGCCGCCCGTCGTGCACAGCAACGGTGTGGCCGACCATCTGCGGGAACACGGTGCTTGCCCGGCTCCAGGTCCGCAGCACCTTCTTGTCGCCACGCAGGTTCATGATCTCGATCTTCTTCAGCAGCTTGGGCTCGATGTAAGGGCCCTTCTTGAGTGATCGCGACATTGTCCTCTTCCCTCATGCCTGGGAGGCGAATGCCTTCAGGCTAGCGGCGCTTCTTGGCGCGGCGGCGAATGATGTACTTGTCAGACTGTGTATTCCGCCGCGTCCGGTAGCCACGCGTCGGCTGCCCCCAAGGGGTCTTCGGGCCCGGCATCCCGGTCGGCTGCCGCCCTTCACCACCGCCGTGCGGGTGGTCGCGCGGCGACATGGCCGTGCCGCGCACCGTGGGCCGAACGCCCAAGTGGCGCTTGCGCCCCGCCTTCCCCAGCTTGATGTTGCTGTGGTCAGCGTTCCCCACTTCGCCGATCGTGGCACAGCAGGTCTGCATCACTCGACGAACCTCGCCGGAGGGCAGGCGGATCGAGGCGTAGGCCCCTTCCTTGCCGAGCAGCTGGGCCGCCGTGCCGGCCGAGCGCACCATCTGGCCGCCCTTGCCCTGCTGGAGTTCGATATTGTGCACCAGCGTGCCCAGCGGAATGCTCGAAAGGGGCAGGCTGTTGCCGGGCCGGATTTCGGCTTCGCTCCCCGCCATCAGCATGTCCCCGACTTTCAGGCCGTTCGGCGCCAGGATGTAGCGCTTCTCGCCATCGACGTAGTTCAGCAGTGCCAGGCGGGCGGAACGGTTAGGGTCGTACTCGATCGAAGCCACTCTGGCCGGGATGCCGCGCTTGTCGCGCTTGAAATCGACCTGGCGGATGTAGCGGCGGGCGCCGCCACCCTGGTGGCGCACGGTGATCCGGCCGGTGAAATCGCGCCCGCCCTTACGGCGCTTGATGATGATCAGCGAGCGCTCGGGCTTCTCCTTGGTGATCTCCTCGAAGGTGGCGCCGCTCATGCCGCGCCGCCCTGGAGACGTCGGCTTGTAGGTCTTGACGGCCATCACTTCACTCCTTCGAGGACGTCAATCTTCTGACCCTGGGCCAGCGTGACGATCGCCTTCTTGTAGCCGGGGCTGCGGACCAGCAAGCGTCGACTGCGACCTCGGCGCCCCTTCTTGGAGGGGGCATTCATCACATTCACCCGCACCACGTCAACGCCGAACAGCGTCTGTACAGCTTCCTTGATCTGCGCCTTGGTCGCCTTGCTGGCGACTTCGAAGGCATACTGTCCGAGCTTTGCGCTCTGGAAGTTCGATTTCTCGGTCACCACCGGGCGCCGGAGCACGTCATAGACCGTGATCATCTTGTAGTCCTCAATTCGCCAGGTGGTTGGAAATGGCATCCACCGCGCCGAGCGGCAGCAGCAGACGCTGGTAGCTGAGCAGATCGCGGACGTTCAAATAGGAGGCGCGCAGCGTCTTGACCGCCGGCAGGTTGCGGGCACTCCGCTCCACCGTCTCGTCCGAGTCCGCCAGAACGATCAGGACACTCGTCGGGCCGACCAGTCGCAGCAGCGCCGCCGCCATCTCCTTGGTCTTGGGCTGCTCCAACCGCAGTTCGTCCAGCACCACGATCTGCGCTTCCCGGGCCTTCACCGAAAGGGCCGAGCGCAGCGCCGCCCGCCGCATCTTGCGCGGCATTGACTGGCTGAAGTCACGCGGGCGAGGGGTGTGGGCCTTGCCGCCCTTGGCCCAGTTCGGCGCCCGAGTCGAACCCTGTCGGGCGCGGCCGGTGCCCTTCTGGCGCCACGGCTTGCGGCCGCCGCCCGAGACCTCGGCGCGGGTCTTGGTCTTGCGCGTCCCGAGCCGGGCGTTGGCCAGCTGCCGCACCAGCGCCTGATGCATCAGCTCGCGCTTGATCGGGGCCTCGAAGACGGCCGGAGGCAGCTCCACCGTCCGGACCTTCTCGCCCTGCATGTTCACGACATCTACCTTCATGGTCGACTCGCTCCCACTGGCCTATTGCTTCCGGGCAGCCTTGATGACCACCAGGCCTCCCCGCGGCCCGGGGATGCTGCCGTTGACCCCGAGCAGGTTGCGCTCGGTGTCCACCCACTCAATTCGCAGATTCTGCGAGGTCACGCGTTCCGATCCCATGTGCCCAGGCATGCGGGTTCCCTTGTATACGCGTCCCGGCGTCGAGGTCGAACCGATCGAACCGGGGGCCCGCTGGCGGTCCGATTGACCATGCGTCTTGGGGCCGCCGCTGAAGCCGTGGCGCTTGACGGCGCCCTGAAAACCCTTGCCCTTGCTGACGGCCACCACGTCCACGCGCTCGCCGACGGCGAAGACCGCGACGGTGACCTGGTCACCTTCGCTGACTTGTTCGTCCGGCTGGATGCGGAACTCGCGCAGGTGGCGCAACGGAGGCAGGTTGTTCTTCTTGAGATGCCCGAGCTCGCCGGCCGCCATTCGCCGGGGCTTGGTCTCGCCGAAGCCGAGCTGGACAGCCCGGTAGCCGTCGCGTTCCGGCAGCCGCACCTGGGTGACAAAGCATGGCCCAGCTTCGAGCAGCGTCACCGGCTTGGCGGCACCGGAGGCGTCGAAGATCTGGGTCATCCCAACTTTCTTGCCAATCAGCCCTTTCATACGCCGTCTCCTTGCTCATTCTTGTCGGGACTGTCAGCCTGGGCCAGGCTGCATCATCCCCGAACGCAGGGCAGTCTGCCAACCAGCCGGCGGAGTCGCCTCCCCACCCTCTGGCAGGCGCTTATCCTGCCTGAAAACCTGTCAAACTAGATCGTGATCTCGATATCCACACCCGCCGGCAGGTTCAGGCGCATCAGCGTATCGATCGTCTTGGAGTCCGGGTCCAGCACATCGATCAGGCGTTTGTGGGTCCGGATCTCGAAGTGTTCATGGCTGTCCTTGTCGATGAAGGTTGAGCGGCGCACCGTAAAGCGCTCGAGGCGGGTTGGCAGCGGAACGGGGCCCACCACCTTGGCGCCGGTGCGCTCCGCCGTCTCGACGATCCGCGCCGCGGATTGATCGAGAACACGGTGGTCGTAGGCCTTCAGCCGGATGCGAATCTTTTGCTTTGCCATGCAGCACCTATTCCAGAATCTCGGTGATGGCGCCGGCGCCGACCGTCAGGCCGCCTTCGCGGATCGCAAACCGCGACCCCTTCTCCAACGCCACCGGCGTGATCAGCTCCACCGTCATCTTCACGTCGTCCCCCGGCATCACCATCTCTACC
>JALHUE010000496.1 GCA_022866145.1 Anaerolineales bacterium
GCTCATCCGTTCTGCAACAACGCCAATGCCGCCATCCGGCGGCGATTGTGGCTGGAACACCCCTACGACGAAAGCCTGAGCGGCCTGGAGGATGTTGAGTGGGCGTCCTGGGCGATGCAGCAAGGATGGAAGGTCGCCTATGAGGCTGCGGCCGAGGTGATCCACGTCCATGACGAGGCTGCGGGGGAGCTCTACAATCGCTACCGTCGGGAAGCGATGGCCCTGCGCCGGATCCGACCGCAGGAGCGGATCACCTGGCTGGATGCTGCACGGCTGTTTCTCAGCAATGCCGGCACGGACCTATGGCACGCCGCCCACGACGGCCGGCTTCGTGGCGAGGTGGCCGGGATCCTGAGCTTCCGCTTCCTGCAGTTCTGGGGGAGCTATCAGGGATGGCGCATGGCCGGAGGCCTGACCAGCCAATTGAAGCAGACGTTCTACTACCCGCGTGGTCTGAGTCGCGCAGTAGACCCTTCCGCCCAAAGGGTGGATCCCATCGCTTATGACCGTTCGGTCAGCGGGAGGCCTGCTGACAGAGATGGGCCGCCGCCCGCGCCGGGGGCAGAGTGAAAGCCAGGCTGGCCTCGAAGCGGAGCAGGGTGGCGGGCCAACGCTTGGCGGGAGGGGTCGGGTTGAACAGTCACGCCTGCGGATGGCCCGGCCGAGGCAGGGGAGGGTCGGAATCTTGAGCGAACTCGAGATCGTCGCCCTGGTGCCGATGCGCCACCACAGCCAGCGCGTGCCGGGCAAGAACTACCGTCTGTTGAATGGCCGTCCCCTGTATGCCTACATCCTGGACAGCCTGCTGCAGTCTGGCGCCGTGTCCCGCATCGTGGTCGATACCGATAGCCCAGAGATCCGGCGAGGGATCGGCGAAGCCTTCCCGGCGGTGACGCTGATCGACCGGCCTCCGGAGTTGCGGGATGGCTCGATCTCGATGAACCGGGTCCTGCTGCATGACGTGGCGGCCAACCCGGCGCCTTTCTACCTGCAGACACACAGCACCAACCCGCTGCTCTCGGCCGGCAGCATCGCGGCGGCGGTCCACGCATTTCGCCAGGCGTTGCCGCAGCACGATTCGCTCTTCAGTGTCACTCGCTGGCAGAAGCGTTTGTGGGACGCTGCCGGCAACCCGGTTAACCACGATCCGGCCGTACTGCTTAACACCCAGGACCTGCCGCCTGTGTATGAGGAGAACTCCTGCCTGTATCTCTTCGAGCGCGAGGGGTTTCTCCGCCGCAAGAACCGCATCGGCGAGCATCCGTTGTTGTTCGAGATCCCCGCAAGGGAGGCGTTGGACATTGATGATGAGGAGGAGTTCCGCCTGGTCGAGGGCCTGCTGGCGGGCCGAGGTTGAGCGATGGCAAAGCAGCAGTCGATTCCTGGCGCAGGGGAGAGCGGGTTGAAGGTTCTGGTCTCGGCGCCCTATCTGATCCCATCCATGGCGAGGTTCAAGCCGCTCTTTGACACGGCCGGGATCGAGACCTGGATCGCGCCGGTGGAGGAGCGGTTGGAGGAAGAGGCTCTGCTCCACTACGCCGGCAAGATCGATGGGGCGATCTGTGGTGACGACCAGTTCACCTCCCGGGTTCTCCAAGCTTGCGCACCCAGACTGCGAGTGATCTCCAAGTGGGGCACGGGCATCGATTCCATCGATCGTGAGGCGGCGACCCAACTGGGCATCCAGGTGTACAACACACCCGAC
>JALHUE010000497.1 GCA_022866145.1 Anaerolineales bacterium
AGGGGGTCGCCATGCTACAATCCCGCCCGAACCCAGGAGGCAAGATGACGAACGCGCTTGAGATCCGCAACCTGTTCGCCAGCGTCGAGGGCAAGGAGATCCTGAAGGGGGTCACCCTCACCGTCCGCCCCGGCGAGATTCACGCCCTGATGGGCCCCAATGGCACAGGCAAGACGACCCTGGCCAATGTCCTGATGGGACACCCCCATTTTGAAGTCACGGCAGGCGAGATCGTGTTCAAGGGGCAGAATCTGGTCGATCTGAAGCCGGACGAGCGCTCCCGCCTGGGTTTGTTCCTGGCGTTTCAGTATCCGGTGGCGATCCCCGGGGTCTCGGTGGCCAACTTCCTGCGCTCGGCGATCAACGCTCGACGCAAGGCGGCCAATCCGGAGGACAAGGGCATCGCCGTCCCTGAGTTCCGCAAGCTGCTCAAGGAGAAGATGGACTTGCTGAAGATGCCGCATGACTTTGCCGGCCGGTACCTGAATGAGGGATTTTCGGGCGGCGAGAAGAAGCGGGCTGAGATTCTACAGCTGGCGACGCTCGAGCCCGAGATCGCAGTCCTGGACGAGACCGACTCCGGCCTCGACATCGACGCCCTCCGCATCGTTTCCCAGGGCGTGAACACCCTGGCGGGCCCGCACCTGGGAGTGCTGGTGATCACGCACTACCAGCGCATTCTGAACTACATCAAGCCCAACTATGTGCACATCATGCTCGGCGGCCGAATTGTCGAGACCGGGGGCGCCGACCTGGCCGAGCACCTCGAAGAGCAGGGGTACGACTGGATTCGCGAGAAGCAGGAAGCGGTTATCACGGAGGCGTAGCATGGCATCCCCGGCAGACGTCAAGTCCCTCGAAGGGCTTGACCGGTACAAGTATGGTTTCAGCGATCCGGATGAGACGGTCTTCAGGACGCGCAAGGGGCTGGATCGCCAGGTGGTCGAAGACATCTCGCGCATGAAGGCAGAGCCGGAGTGGATGTTGGCGTTCCGGCTCAAAGCGCTCGAGCACTTCCAGGCGCGGCCCATGCCGAACTGGGGGCCGGATCTGAGCGGGCTGGATCTGGACGAGATCTTCTACTACGTACGTCCGGCCGAAGCCGAATCCAAGAGCTGGGATGATGTCCCGGACACGATCAAGAAGACCTTCGACCGGCTGGGCATCCCCGAGGCCGAGCAGAAGTTCCTGGCCGGCGTAGGCGCCCAGTACGAATCCGAGATGGTCTACCACAGCATCCAGAAGCACCTCGCCGACCAGGGGGTCATCTTTCTGAGTATCGAGAACGGGCTGAAGCAGCACCCTGACCTCTTCCGAGAGTACTTCGGGACCATCATCCCGCACACCGACAACAAGTTCGCGGCCCTCAATGGCGCCGTGTGGTCTGGTGGGTCCTTCATCTACGTCCCGCCAGGTGTGAAAGTCGACCTGCCGCTGCAGGCCTATTTCCGTCTGAACACCGCCAATATCGGGCAGTTTGAGAGGACCCTGATCATCGTCGATGAGGGGGCACAGGTCCACTACGTCGAGGGCTGCACGGCGCCGACCTACACCACCAATTCGTTCCACAGTGGTGTGATCGAGATCGTTGTGAAAAGAGGAGCCCGATGCCGGTACACCACCATCCAGAACTGGTCGGTGAACGTCTACAACCTGGTAACGCAGCGGGCGATCGTGCACGAAGACGCGACCATGGAGTGGGTGGATGCCAATCTGGGAAGCAAGCTGACGATGAAGTATCCGTCCTGCTATTTGGTGGGGAAGGGGGCGCACGGCGAAATCCTGTCAATGGCCTTCGCCGGCGCCGGCCAGCACCAGGACGCCGGCGGCAAGGTCGTGCATGTCGCGCCCAACACCTCCAGCAAGGTCACCTCGAAGTCGATCAGCCAGGCTGGCGGTCGGGCCTCGTATCGGGGGCTGCTCAAGGTCCACAAGGGCGCCACCGGCTCCAAGTCGAACGTGGTTTGCGACGCCTTGTTGCTGGATCCGAAGTCACGCTCGGATACGTACCCCTACATTGAGATCGACGAAGACGACGTCACGATTGGCCACGAGGCCTCGGTCAGCAAAGTGGGCGAGGAGCAGCTGTTCTACCTGATGAGCCGCGGCCTGAGCCAGGAAGACGCTACCACGATGGTGGTCTCCGGGTTCATCGAGCCCCTGGTGAAAGAGCTGCCGATGGAGTACGCCGTCGAAATGAACCGCCTGATCCAGCTGCAGATGGAAGGCTCGATCGGCTAGGTCGCCGGGACGCCTCCCGGATTTCGGAGAAGGAACGCAGATGAGCACACGTACCGTCGTCCGGCGCGAGCCGGATTCCCGCCGGACAGGCGCGGCCGAGTTCCGCCTGACCGAGGCTGACATCCGCCGGCGAGCCGCAGCCTCCGGCGAGCCCGGCTGGGTGCTCGAAGCCCGGCTGCGCGCCTGGCAGCGCTACCTCTCCCTGCCGATGCCGGAACCGCGCGACGAGGCCTGGCGGCGCACCGACTTGAGCGGCCTGCCGGCTGACCACGTCCAGTGGCTCCCGGTGGACGATCTGCCGGTCGATCCGGCGCTGCTGCTGCCGATCACGGATGAGAGCCAGGCTGGCCTGATGATCCTGCGGCCGGGTCTGCCGACGCTGGCGAATGTCGATCCCGGGCTGGGCGGCCGCGGCGTGGTCTTCACCGACTGGTCCACCGCGGTGCGCGACCACAGCCGCCTGCTCCAGCAGAACTTGGGGCGGCTCGTCGATCCCGCCAGTGCGAAGTTCGCCGCCTTGGCGGCGGCGGTAGCCGACACCGGAGTGATCCTGTATGTCCCGCCTGGCGTCGTGCTTGAGCAGCCGCTACATTCCGTGATCTGGGCGCCGGGCGCTGGACGGGCGTTCGCCACTCGGGTGCTGGTGGTCCTGGGCAAGGGGGCGGCTGCAACCTTCATCCATGAGTTCGCTTCCCCCACCGAGCCGGAGAATGCCGCCTTCCACGCCGGCACGCTGGAGGTCATCGTCGAGGACGAGGCTCAGCTCACCCTGGTCGAACTGCAGACCTGGGGAGAACATGTGTGGACCATTTCCCACGAGAAGGCGCAGGTCGGCGCCGGCGGGCGGGTGGACTGGATCTTCGGAGCAGTCGGCAGCCATCTGACCAAGAACTTCAGCGAACTCAGCCTGGTTGGCGAAGGCGCCGAGGGCAGGATGTCCGGGTTCTACTTCACCGACGGTATGCAGCACCTCGATCATGACACGCAACAGAACCATCTCGCCCCCCATACCACCAGTGACTTGCTCTTCAAAGGCGCACTCATTGGCAAGAGCCGGTCGGTGTGGCAGGGAATGATCTATGTCGCCCCCGGGGCTCAGAAATCCGATGGCTACCAGGCCAATCGCAATCTGCTGCTGAGCCGAGGGGCCCGGGCCGACTCAATTCCCGGATTGGAGATCCTGGCAGACGATGTCCGCTGCACGCACGGCGCCACGGTTGGCCGACTGGAGGAAGAACCCCTATACTATCTGATGACCCGGGGGATCCCCAGGGCGGACGCAGAACGCCTGGTGGTTCATGGGTTCTTCGCACCGATCATGTCCCGCATTCCGTTCGAGGGGGTGCGCGAGAGGTTCCAGCGCATGATCGATGAGAAGATGCGGCAGTCGATCCGATGACCAGCGGCAGTGTACGACAGGCAGGGACGAGGATGCGCAGGCGAGAACTGACGGCCACCAGTCTGCCGGCCACAGCCGAGCGCTATGAAGTTGGGCAGCTGGTGGATGTGTTCTGTGACCATACCGACCAGGACAACCGGGTGCGCACGTGGCTGCAAGGTGTGGTGGTCCAGGCCGAGTACAAGATGGTCGCCATTCAATTCAATCAAGATGTCTACCTGACGGACGGCTGGATGGTGCCGGATCGTGTGCTGTGGTGTCAGCAGGGCGGAGACAACATCCGGCCCTCCACCAGCCGCCGACGCCCGTTGCCGCCCAAGAGGCGCAAACGGAGATAGCCCGAATGCCGACCGCCTCCACCGCAGCCTTTCTGGCCACATCGCTCCGGGCCGATTTTCCTATCCTCTCTCGGGAAACCCGGCCCGGCGTTCCATTGGTCTACCTGGACTCGGCCGCAACCTCCCAGAAGCCCCGGGCGGTTATCGAGGCCATGTCGGCCTACTACGAGCGGCAGAACGCCAACATCCATCGCGGCGTTCACCAGCTGGCGGAAGAGGCCACCCAGGCCTACGAGGATTCCCGGCGGCGGCTGGCTCGCTTCATTCATGCCCCATCCAGCCGCCAGGTGGTGTTCACCCGCAACACCACCGAATCCATCAATCTGGTTGCCCACGCCTGGGGCCGAAGCCGGGTGAAGGCGGGAGACGTCATCCTGCTGACCGAGATGGAGCACCATTCGAACCTGGTGCCCTGGCAGATGCTGGCCGCCGAGCGGGGCGCGGTGCTCGAGTTCATCCCGGTGCGAGACGACGGCCGGCTGGACATTCCCGCCTTCCACTCCCTGCTCGACAAGCGGCCGGTTCTGGTCGCCCTGACGCACATGTCGAACGTGCTGGGGACGATCAACCCGTTAGCGGACATCATCCCGGCCGCCAAGCAAGCCGGCGCCGTGGTCCTGGTGGATGCGGCCCAATCGGTGCCTCATCTGCCCGTGGATGTGCAAGAGCTGGGTGCGGACTTCGTCGCCTTCTCCGGGCACAAGATGTGCGGGCCGACCGGCGTGGGCGTGCTGTATGGAGGCGAAGACCTGCTGCAGTCGATGCCTCCCTTCCTCGGGGGCGGTGACATGATCAAGCGCGTTCGGTTGAGAGAATTCACGCCCAACGAGTTGCCGCACAAGTTCGAGGCCGGGACGCCGCCCATCGCCGAGGTGATCGGCCTGGGCGCAGCCGTGGATTTCCTGGACGGGGTGGGAATGGCAGCCGTTCGCCAGCATGAGCAGGCGCTGGCTGCGTACGCCCTGGAGCGTCTGGAGGAAGTTCCCGGCTTCCGGCACTTCGGGCCTCACGGGCCAGATAAGGGTGGCGTGATCTCGTTTTCCTTCGGAGACGTCCACCCCCATGACGTGGCGCAAGTCCTCGATCGGGATGGCATCGCGGTTCGGGCCGGGCACCACTGCGCCATGCCGCTGCATGAGAAGTTTGGGCTGGCGGCGACGACCCGCGCCTCCTTCTACCTGTACAACGACGAGGCCGATGTTGACAAGTTGGTCGACGGGCTATATAAGGTGCAGGCGCTGTTCCGCTAGGAGCACCCATGGATGACCTGTACCGAGACCAGATCATTGACCGCTACAAGAATCCGCGGATGCGGGGTGAGCTCGATCCGCATGACTTCTCCTATGAGGACGACAATCCGCTGTGTGGGGATCGGATTCGGATCGATCTGCGCCTTGACCCCCAGGGGCGAATTGCCGAGGCCTCCTTCTCCGGCACGGGATGCGCCATCTCCCAGGCCGCGGCCGACCTGCTGGTCGAGTCGGTCGTCGGCAAGCCACTGGACGATGTCAAAGCACTGACCAAGGAAGACCTCCTGAGAATGCTTGGCATCGAACTCGGCCCCGTTCGCTTGAAATGCGCCCTGCTGTCCCTCAAGGTGCTCAAAGCCGGGGTGTATGGCGTCGACCATTTGGACGCCGAGCTGGCGAGAGCCTGAGGCGCGGGCTGCCGAGCGACGTACCCGATGTTCAACTACCGCCTACCTGAGCAGAAGAACCTGGAGTACGTGCCCGTGGCCTCGCGGGACGAGCTCCCGCCCGGCGCCCGCCTGCGGATTGAGGTGGATGGCCAGGGGATTGTCCTGTTCAACATCGCCGGCACGCTGTATGCGATCGCCGACGTCTGTACGCACGACGACGGTCCGCTGGGGGAGGGTACCCTCGAAGGCCTGGGCTTGGAGTGCCCGCGCCACGGCGCCCGCTTCGATCTGGCCAGCGGCAGGGCGCTGACCTTGCCAGCCGTGGTGGATATCCCCGCCTACCCGGTGCGAATCGTCGGCACGCAGGTGGAGCTCGGCCTGCCGACCGATTGACGCCGACAGTTCCGGAGCCGGCGGGGAAGCGCGATGAGACCGACCCGCCGTCTCTCATATCGTGGCCGGTGATCTTCATCACCTTGCCGACTGCCTGAGCCAGAAGTGATGTATGATGTGCGGAGGGCCGTCCCCTGAGGACAGGGTGACGGCCCGATTTGCCGACTGCCTACCCAGCGCAAGGAGAGAGCCATGCCTCAGAAGAAGAAGCCGACCCGATCGGCAGCAAAGTCCGCCCCGAAGAAGGCGGCCAAGACGGCCAAGACCCAAGCCGCTCCCAAGAAGGGGAGCGTCCGAGCCAGGTGGGTCTACCGCTTTGACGAAGTCAAGGCTGCCGAGCGCAAGGCCGGTTCGTGGGACAAGGTGCGGGCCTTGCTGGGTGGCAAGGGCGCCAACCTGGCCGAGATGACCCGGATCGGGGTGCCGGTGCCGCCCGGCTTCACGATCACGACCGAGGCCTGTAATGCGTACCTCGCCCGGGGGGCGAAGTTCCCCTCCGGGATGTGGGAGCAGACGCTGCAAGCCCTCAAGGAGACCGAGAAAGCGACCGGCAAGAAGTTCGGCGACCCCAAGAATCCCTTGCTGGTGTCCTGCCGCTCCGGCGCCAAGTTCTCCATGCCCGGCATGATGGACACCGTTCTCAACATCGGTCTGAACGAGGACACCGCGGCCGGCATGGTCCGGCTGACCTCCGACCCGCGCTTCGTCTATGACTCCTTTCGCCGCTTGGTCCAGATGTTCGGCTCTGTGGTCATGGGCGTCGACGACGAGCCCTTCGAAGCGGTGCTGACCGAGTTCCGCGCCAAGCGCGGCGTGGCCACCGACTCGGAACTCAGCCCCGAGGATTTCAAGGCTATCGTCCAGGAGTTCCGGACAATCGTCCGCAAACAAACCGGGCGTGAGTTCCCGCTCGATCCGATGGAGCAGCTGCGACTGGCGATCGAGGCGGTCTTCAAGTCCTGGAACGGCAAACGCGCCACCGACTACCGCAACGCCGCCAAGATCCCGCACGACCTGGGCACGGCGGTCAGCATCGTCACCATGGTCTTCGGCAACATGGGCTCCGACTCGGCCACCGGCGTCGCCATGACCCGCAGCGGCAACACCGGCGAGAAGGAGATCGAAGGCGACTACCTGACCAATGCCCAGGGCGAGGACGTCGTGGCCGGCACCCGCCTGACCAAGCCGATCTCCGAGCTGGCGACCGAGATGCCGAAATCGTACGCCGAGTTCGCCAGGATCTGCCGCCGGCTGGAAAAGCACTACCGCAACATGCAGGATGTCGAGTTCACCATCGAACGCGGCAAGCTGTGGATGCTGCAGACGCGCGATGGCAAGCGAACCGCCCAGGCCGAAGTCCGGATCGCGGTCGACATGGCCGAAGAGCGCCTGATCACCAAGAAGGAAGCGGTGATCCGCGTGAGGCCCGAGCAGGTGGATTTCTACCTGCACCCGCAGTTCGATCCGGCGGCGGTCAAGGCGGCGGAGAAGATCGCCGCCGGCCTGAACGTCTCACCGGGCGCCGCCGTGGGCATGATCGCCTTCGACGCCGACACCGCCGAACGCTGGTCCAAGGAAGAGAAGAAGCAGGTGATCATGGTCCGGCCCGAGACCAAGCCGGACGACGTGCACGGCATGCTGGCCGCCAACGGCATCCTGACCAGCAAGGGCGGCCGCACGTCGCACGCCGCCTTGGTCGCCCGCCAGTTCGGCAAGCCGGCGGTCGTCGGCGTGGTTGCGCTGGACATCGATCTTGAAAGTCGCAAGATGACCGTGGGCGGCAAGACGTACAAGGAAGGCGACTGGGTGTCGATCGACGGCACCACGGGCAACGTCTTCGCCGGACAGGTGGCGACGGTCATGCCCGACGTCAGCGATCCCTACCTGATCCAGCTGCTGTCCTGGGCCGACAGCTTCCGCCGCCTGCAGGTGTGGGCCAATGCCGACTACCCGCGCGACGCCGAGCGAGCTCGGCGCTTTGGGGCTCAGGGCATCGGCCTGTGCCGCACCGAGCACATGTTCTTCGAGACCGAGCGCCTGCCTTCGGTCCAGAAGATGATTCTGGCCAAGTCGGCCGAGGAACGGGATCAGGCTCTGGCCAAACTGCTTCCGTTCCAGCGATCGGATTTCGATGGCCTGTTCCGGGCGATGGACGGGCTGCCGGTGATCATCCGCCTGATCGATCCGCCAATGCATGAGTTCCTTCCGTCCCACGACACCCTCCTCCAGGAAGTCACCGAGCTGCGCGTGCGCGGCAACGATCCTGCACAGCTGGCGGAGAAGGATCAGATGCTGGCCGCCGTCGAATCGATGCGCGAAGCCAACCCGATGCTCGGGCTGCGCGGCGTCCGCCTTGGCATCCACATCCCCGAGCTGACCCGGATGCAGGTGCGGGCGATTTTCGAGGCAGCCTGTCAGTGCGCCAAGGATGGGATCGACGTCCATCCGGAGGTGATGATCCCGCTGACATCGCACGTCAACGAGCTCAAGGCCCAGCAGACGGCCCTGGAGGCTGTGGCGCTGCAGGTGATGAAGGAGCAGAACATCAAAATCGACTACAAGTTCGGGACAATGATCGAGATCCCGCGAGCAGCGCTGACGGCGGACGAGATCGCGCAGTACGCCCAGTTCTTCTCTTTTGGCACGAACGACCTGACTCAAACGACCTTCGGGATCTCGCGTGACGATGCTGAGTCCGGCTTCCTGATGGAGTACCTGGAGAAGGGGATTCTGACAGAGAATCCATTTGCCAGCATCGACGAAACCGGCGTCGGCAAGCTGATGCAGTGGGCCGTGCAGGAAGGCCGTAAGACTCGGCCGGGGCTGGAGGTCGGGATCTGCGGTGAGCATGGTGGCGACCCGCAGTCGGTGTGGTTCTGCCACAAGATCGGGCTGGACTACGTTTCGTGCTCACCGTTCCGGGTGCCAATCGCCCGCCTGGCCGCCGCCCAGGCCGCCCTGGGCAAGGGTAACGAGGACAAGTAGCCAGGCCTGACCGACAGAGGTTGTTTGGACGTTGGGTTTGGGCGCGCCCGCCCAAACCCCACGATTTGCTCTCGGGACTGTGGGCGTGCGGCTGTACGTGCCGGGCTGCAGGGCAGACGCCGGAGGGGGAGACCTCAGCCGCGAATGAAGCGGGTCAGGTCGGGGTAGATCAAAGAGCCGTGATCCCCGCGGGTCAGTGGTGTCCGGTTGGCGGTCTCGAAGTTGCGGTGGACCTCGCGCAAGGCCCGCACTTGCCATCCCGGCGGCTGCTGAGAAAAGACCACCAGGGCTGCGGTGAACATGCCGGGGATCAGCAGCAAGGCCGAGCCATCCTCCGCCTGAGTTGCCAGCATCCGTCCGGCGGAGGCCTCGGTGCCGATCGGGCCGAAGGTCCGCAGCAGCGCCATCGCCTCTTCGGCCGCCGGCGGGAGCCGGCCCTCGATGAAGATCCGCTCGCGAGTCGACATGTCATACAGGGCGAGGCCGAGACAGACGGCTTCATTGAGCTGCATCAGAAACGTGGTCTTGCCTTCCTCCAGGATCACCCGCCAGCGATCGCTCTCCGGATAGGCCTGGCGCAGGCGCAGGGCGACCTCGCGCTGCTCCACGTAGTGGCGATGAATTGCGCGGTATTGCGAGGCATTGATGCGCCCCTGCTGCAGATCCTGCTCGAGGCGGGCCATCTTCTGGTCCAGCGCTGTCAGCATCTGCGTCAGGTCGTCGGCCGGGTCCAGAGGCAGAGCGACGGGGGGAGCGGCAGGCGCCGCGGCCACGAGTTCGGGGGCTGCCAGAACGAGCTCGGGAGGGGCCGGTTCGGGATCGGCGGGCTTGACGAACGGTGCCGCGTGAAGCGGCCCGGTTTCGCCCTCCGTCTGACTTAGGCGTGTCTCCTGCTCACGCAAGAGCTCACGGACGGCTCGCAGCTGACCCTCGCTGATTGATCCATCGCAGAACGCCACGGCCGCCGAGAAGAAGCGCCGCCGCGCCAGATCGAGGCGGGCACGGGCCCCTTCCAGCTCCTGCGCCGGATCCGGCTGCCTACGACGCGCAGATGGTGCTTGCGGCGGCCGGGGCGCCGCCCGTTCGGTCTGCACGGCAGGTTCCTCCCGCATAGCTGGCATATCGCCATGATAACGGCTGAGACAGGATCCGATCAGATGACCGTTGTACCAGGATTGGATCGCCGAGGGCTCACTGCCGGCGGGAGGTATACTTGGCGAAAGCTGCCCGACCGGGCGGCTGTTCGCTCTAGCCGAGGAATGCACGATGAATGTCGCACAGCGCATAGCCACTCTCGGCCTTGTCGCCGGCGGACTGGCAGCCTGCCGCAGTGGTGCGGCTCTGACGACGGCCACACCCTCTCCGGCGCAGGTTTTCGCCACTGCCGCCGCCATCGCTGAGCTCACCCAATCGGCCGTGACTCCGACCCCGACCCTTTCCCCCAACACGGCCACGCCCGAAGCGCCGACGGTCACGCCTACCCTGGCCGCCAGCGCCACTCCGGACCGGCCGATCCTCACGGCACTCTACAACGCCTACGTGCGCTCAGGGCCGGACGAGGTCTACCCGAATGTTGACTTTATCCTGCAGAACCAGACCGCCGAAGTTGTCGGGCGCTACGACAACCTTGGGCCCGGAACTTCGGCGGGCCCTTGGTGGCTCGTTCGTCGCATCGGCGGGGGGCTGGACGGTTGGGTCTTTGGCGGCGCCGTGACAGTCGGTGGGAATGTCAACTTCGTGCCTGCCGTTGATCCGCCTCCAACCCCGGCTGAGTAGCGGATTCTCCCCCGGAGCTCGCTAGGCCGGGCCCTCCCTCCAGCTGTCAACCGAAGCCCTCCGCCAAATCTGTCGGATCCGCTCAACCTCACTGCTCCCCCGCTGGGGGCATTCGCTCCTGCTGGACCGGCGGAGCGATGCAAGCCTCCCGCGCCAGCTCGTCGCCGGCG
>JALHUE010000498.1 GCA_022866145.1 Anaerolineales bacterium
AGATCGACAACCTCGAACTTCCGAATCGCGTAGTGTTCGATTGGCTGGCGCGCGTCCTGGGATGACCACCCAATCGATGCCGGGAGTGCGTCGCTTGCGCAGGATCCAGATGCCCGATGCTGCTGACCGATAGGCCTCGCTACCCAATCCACGACCTGTTCATCCGCCCGCTGGATCAGAGGCGATCGGGGGGGCTCACCCGCTTGCGCCTGGTGAGCGAGAGCGACCAGCTTCTGCGCCGCTTCGGTCAGGCGGAATTGATTCGGCTGTCGGCCGGCGAAACCTTCGGCCCAGGCCTCCAAGACGTCGCCGATGAGATCTGGGTGCTGGAATCCGGGCAGGCCCAGCTGTTCTGGCGTGACGAACGGCGCAGCTCTCCCACCTACGGCTGCGAGCATCGCCTGCAGGCGGAGGCGCCACTCCTCTTCTTCGTCCCCTTCGGCGTTTCGTTTGGCCTGCGGTGCGGACCAGATTGCCTGCTGGTCCGCTTCACCACGCACGAGCCCCCTACCGGCGGCGCTGAGGGCAGCCCCCCATGGCCGGAGGCCTGGTGAGCGCTCGGCGTAGAGCGCTGACGGAGTTCGCTCGGCTCAGCCGTCCAGCCTACCTGCTGGCAGGGGCTGGCCTGTACGCCTGCGGGCTGGCCATCGCCGATTATCTCGGTCTGCCGATCGATCCCGGCGCGGCGTGGGTCGGCCTGACCGCGATCCTGCTGCTGCAGCTGACAACTCACTACCTGGTCGCGCTTGACGACTGGCAGTACCTCCCGCCGCCCGCACCGGCCGGAGCCGATCCTTCGCTCTTGGATCCGCCCGGCCCGGCGTTCTCACACACGACGCCGCTCTCGGCGGCGATCACCTGCGGCGGCTTGTTCGCCGTGTTAACGACCGCCCAGCTGATCACCAGCCAACCACCCCTGCTGTCCTGGATCCTGCTCCTGCTGTTGTTGCTCGCCGGTTTCTGGTTCGCCGTGCCTCCGCTCAGGCTGCGGTACTCCGGCTATGGCGAACTGCTGGCGTCGTTCGCCCTGGCGCTGCTTGTCCCCTCCTACGCATTCTCCCTGCAGACGGGCGAGACTCATCGGCTTGTCCTGGTCAGCACGGCCCCGCTCGTCGCGCTCCACTTCGCCATGCTGATCGCCCAGCAGCTGGAGGACTACTCGGCCGCTTCGGCGCAGAAGCGCAGGGTGCTGATGGTTCGGATCGGCTGGCAGGCGGCGATGCGGGCTCACGACCTGGCCCTGGCTGCGGCCGGGGTGCTGTTCGCCATCGCCTTCCTGCAGACGGTGCCCCTGCGCTTGCCCGCCGGCGCCCTGCTCCTGCTGCCGCTGGCGGTTGTCCAGGCGTGGCAGATGCATCGCATCCGGCAGGGCCTTCCGCCGGCCTGGCGCCTGCTTCGCTGGAATTCGGTGGGCTTGTTCGGGCTTGGGATCTACGTTGTCCTGGTGGGATACCTGCTTTCCTGATGCCCGAATTCCTGCAGCTCTCCACCCTTGCGCAGGCCCTGGACCTCTGGCTAGAGGCGGCTCAGCCACTGCCACTCGCCGGGGCGGAGGCCGTCCCGACAGAGTCTGCCCTGGGGCGCATCCTGGCGGAGGATGTTCGAGCAACGAGTGATCTACCGCCGTTTCGGCGAACGACGGTGGACGGGTATGCCGTCCGGGGTGCCGACACCTTCGGTGCCAATCCCAGCCTGCCTTCCTACCTGCGGCTTGTTGGCGAGGTTCCGATGGGCGCGCCAGCTAACCTCGCCCTGGAAGCCGGTACGGCGGCGCTGGTCCACACCGGTGGCATGCTGCCGGAGGCCAGCGACGCAGTTGTCATGATCGAGGACACGCAAAGGCTGAGCGAGAGCGAAATCGAGGTCCTTCGCCCGGTGCAGGTCGGCGCCAACGTCTTGCAGCAGGGGGAGGATGTCCGACAGGGAGAGATCGCACTGCGCGCCGGCAGCCCCCTGCGGCCCCAAGAGATTGGGGCCCTGATGGCCCTGGGAATCCTGCACGTCGCGTGTCGGTGCCGCATCCGGGTCGGCTTGCTGTCCTCTGGCGATGAAGTTGTCCCCCCGACACGCGAACCGGGGCCGGGGCAAGTGCGCGACGTCAATGAGGGAGGCTTGCGGGCGCTGGTTGCACTCGCCGGAGGCCAGGCCGCCGCCTACGGCATCGTGCCCGACGACCCGGTGGCGCTCGAGTCCTGCATGCGCCGGGCAGCGGCCGAGAACCATTTCGTGATCGTCTCGGCCGGCTCGTCGGTGAGCGTGCGCGACTCGACCGCCGAGGTGATTCGCCGACTCGGCCCGCCCGGCGTTCTGGTCCATGGACTGCGGGTCAAGCCCGGCAAGCCAACGATCCTGGCGATGGCCGGGAAGGTTCCGATCCTTGGCCTTCCCGGAAATCCGGTCAGCGCCCTGATCCTCGCCCACTGCCTGGCGGTTCCGATGATTCAGGCCATGCTCGGTGCGCGGCGGGCGCCGATGCTGCCTTCGGTCTCTGGGCGGCTAAGCGAGAACGTGCCGTCGGAAGCCGGGCGCGAGGACTTCGTGCCGGTCTCACTCGACGTCGACCAAGGGGCCATCTCCGTCTCGGTAGTGCATGGTCGATCCAACCTGATCTTCACCCTGACCCGCGCCGACGGCTTCTTGCGAATCCCTCCACAAGCAACCGGACTGCGCCTCGGATCACAGGTCGAGGTGTATCCGTTTCCTGGGGGCTTGGCCTGGCCAGCGCCAATCGGGAGCAGGGAATGAATCGAGGGTTGTACTTGCATGACGTCCCGTTGCCCGAGGCCCGGGAGCGCTTGCAGCAAGCGCTGCAACAGGCCGGGCTGTGGGGGCCGCTGGGCGCCGAGGCCGTGACCCTCCCGGAGGCATTGGGACGAATCACAGCCGAGCCGGTGTGGGCCCGGCTGTCTTCTCCGAATGTGACCTCGGCGGCGATGGATGGCTATGCCATCCGGGCCCAAGCTACACAACAGGCGAGCGACCGCTCGCCGGTAGAGCTCAACCTCGGCACCCAGGCCGGGTATGTTGATACGGGCGACCCCCTTCCGCTCTGGTCCGACGCAGTCGCGCCCATCGAAGTTGTGGAGGTGGTGGAAGGCCGGGTCCGATTGCGGGCTCCGATCGCTCCGTGGTCCAACCTGCGCCCAGTGGCCGAGGACCTCGCCGCCGGCGATCTGGTGCTGGCCTCTGGCCACCGGCTGCGCCCGGTCGATCTCGGCGCCCTCGCCTCAAGTGGAATCGCCACACTCCGAGTCTGGCGGCGGCCGCGCGTCGCGATCCTGCCCACGGGGGATGAACTGGTGCCGGTCGAGCAGTCGCCACGCCCCGGGGAGATCATCGAGTCAAACAGCCTGGTGCTGGCGGCTCAAGTGCAAGCCTGGGGCGGCCTGGCGACCCGCCTGCCGATCGTGCCTGACGACTTTGCCCTCCTGCGTCAGGCGGTGCTGGAGGCGAGCGCCGGCCAGGACCTGGTCCTGATCAATGCCGGCTCCTCGGCCGGCTCTGAGGACTTCACGGCGCAGGTAGTCGAGTCCATCGGTCGAGTCTTGGTGCACGGTGTTGCGGTGCGCCCCGGCCATCCCGTCATCCTCGGCATGATCGAGAGCCAGGGCCGCGTCGTTCCCGCCATCGGCGTCCCGGGCTTTCCAGTCTCGGCTGCGCTGACGGGGGAGATCTTCGTTGAGCCGCTGCTGGCGCGTTGGTCCGGCGCTGCTCCGCACAACCCTCCCCGGCTGTTGGCGACCCTGACGCGGAAGGTGCACTCCTCTGCCGGGGACGATGAGTATCTGCGGGTCGCTGTCGGCCGGGTCGGCGATCGGGTCGTGGCCGCGCCGCTCCCGCGCGGGGCTGGCATGATCACCTCGCTGGTTCGAGCCGATGGGATCGTCCTGATCCCTGCCGGTGCCCAGGGATTGGAGGCAGGAGATGCGGTCGAGGTTCGGCTTTACCTCGACCCGGCGCTGGTCGACAGGACCCTGGTCGCCCTCGGCTCGCACGACCTCACGCTCGACCTGCTGGCCGAGCGGCTCCCCGCCCGCCAGCGGAGATTGACCTCCGCCAATGTCGGAAGCCTGGGCGGATTAATCGCCCTCTCACGTCACGAGGCCCATTTCGGGGGATGTCACCTACTGGATCCAGAGACGGGGGAATACAACCTGCCCTACGTTCGGCGCTACCTCCCCGGCCGCAAGGTCATCTTGCTCGGCTTCGTTCGCCGGACCCAGGGGCTGATCCTGCCGTACCGCAATCCGAAGGGCCTAGCCGGCGTGGCCGACTTGTGCCGTCCCGATATCACCTTCGTCAACCGGCAGCGCGGTGCAGGGACGCGCCTGTTGCTTGACCACCTGCTCGGCCAGGCGAGGATCGATTCCGCTTCGATTCGAGGCTACACGCAAGAAACTTACACCCACCTGGCAGTGGCGGCTTCCATCGCTGCCGGGCAGGCCGATTGCGGCATGGGCGTCGAGGCAGCTGCCGCCCAATTTGGTCTCGACTTCCTGCCCCTCGCCGAGGAGCGCTATGACCTGGTAGTGCCAGAGGAGCACTACTCGAGCTCGCTCTTCCAGCCGGTTCTTGAGGTGCTGGCGGATGCCGGCCTGCAGGCTGCCATCGGCGCACTGCCCGGGTATGCGCTGCCGGAGATCGGAAAGGTCCTGCACGTGATTGAGCCGTAGACCGCTCGCGGCCACATTCGGTCCGGCTAGCTTCCCCGCCGACCTATCCCCCTGCCCTTGCTGACGGGCCTGCGCCCCACCTTGGGCGCGGTTCGCTCTCTTGTCTGGCATCGGCGCCCGACCCCTGCACCCAGGACGTGCTTCCCCGGCGTGCCCCAACCGCGAGCCTTCAGCGGGCTTGTTCTGCAGGCGAAGCCGTTGCCAGGTTGTGCCCAGCCCCCCGGGATCGGGCGGAATTGGACGGCGTTTTCACCGATACCGCGGAGATGAGCTCGAAGAGCCAGCATGGTCGCCACCATCCCTAGCAGGCTGCTGAAAAACGAGTGACTGATGACATCGAAATCGAATCCCTTGCCCTCGGTATGGTGTTGTAGTGGTAAGCAAGCAATGGAGGACGAGGGCCATGCGCGGAGACGATGGGCACGAAGACGGAATGTGGTCG
>JALHUE010000499.1 GCA_022866145.1 Anaerolineales bacterium
ATGAAGGAGTTCGGCACCACGGTCGAGCAGATGGCCCATGTGTCCGTCAAGAATCACATCAACGCCTATCACAACCCGTACGCCCAGAAGCGCAACCGCTACACGATCGCCGATGTGCGCGAGGCACCGATGGTGGCCTGGCCGCTGACGCGGCTGGATATCTGCGTGATGTCCGACGGCGCAGCGGCCGTGATCCTGGCCTCCGAAGCCGGGCTGGAACGCCTCCAGGCGGCCGGGGCATCCCTGCATCGCCCCGGAGTCCGCCTGACGGGGATCGGCCGCGGCACGGACGCCATGCGCATGTCGGACCGACCCCACGTGGACTATGAGACCTTCCTGCGCGACTATGCCACGGAGCTGGAGAAGGCTTCCGACGAAACCCGCGCCTACTACAAGCGCCTATGGGATCACGGCACCCGCTACCCGGGCGTCCATTCCTTCCGCGCCGGACGGACGGCGGGCAACATGGCCTACAAGCACGCTGGCATCCACGACCCGCTGACCGAGATCGACTTCATCGAACTGCATGATGCCTACACCTCCAGCGAACTCCAAACCTACGAGGATCTCGGCCTTTGCCGCTACGGCGAAGGCGGTCCGTTCGCCGCCTCCGGCAAGGCCTTCATGCCCGGGATCGACTACGGCCTGAAGCTGGCCGAGAAGACGGTCTGCCCGGTCAATCCCTCGGGTGGGTTGATCGCCTGCGGTCATCCGGTCGGCGCCACGGGTCTGATGCAGGGCGTCTTCGCCCTGTGGCAGCTGCAAGGGACCATCGCCAAGCACTTCGGCGATCCGATGCTGCAGGTCAAGAAGCCGCGCCGGGGCGCCATCCACTCGCATGCCGGCACCGGCACCTATGTCACTGTCAGCATCCTCGAGCGGGAGGGATAGCCATGGCCAAGCTTCCGGAGCAGCGCCCCGAAACCCTCGGCGGTTATGTCGTACACGGCGTACCCTTCCCGCTGGAGACCGATCCCGACTCGCTTGCCTTCCTCAAGCGCATGGCCCCCTTGCAGATCGAGCAGGAGTATCGGATCACCTACCTGCACTCCTACGGCCAGGACAGCCCTTGGTTCGCTGGAGCCGCCAACCGCCGCCTGATGGCAACGACCGACCCCGTCAGCGGCTACACCTACGCCACACCGCGCGGCCACGACATGTACTCCGGGAACGAGACGAACTGGATCGACATAAGCCAGCGCCAGGCGCACATCCACGCCTTCACGGTCTGCCACTTCGGTTCGGAGGAATTCCTGCCGGAGACGCCGTTCGTGCTGGCGCTGATCGAGTACGAGGGAGTGAACACGCTCTTTCTGACTCGCCTGCTGGGCGTCGATCCGCAGGCGGCCTCCCTGGAGTGGATCGGGATGCCGGTCCGGCCGCGCTTCCTGCGCAACAGCAAACTCAAGCCAACCGATGTGTACTTCGTGCCGGCGGACAGCCTCGAGACATAGGCCTGTGAACCCCTGGCTCGAGCCGGCGCCCGGAGATGCTCCGGCCAGTCGTGCGTCCTGCACCGGTTGTCGCCGTAGCAGCCGGCGGCCGGCCGGCCAGCGTCATCCGGTGGTCGGTTCGACACACGCCTGGGTGAGGGAGACCGGTGCCTGAGATCCTTTCGCCCAAGGCTCCGAATTTGCGCCTGGCGGTCGGGCGCCTGCGGCGCACGCTTTGGGTGTGGGCAGCGATGTTTGCGGCCCTGGCCGGTCTGCAGTGGTTCGCCCTACTGCGGGCCCCGGACCCGGTGGCGCTGGTTGGTGCCCTCGGCCTGCTGCTGGCAGCGCTGGTCATGGCGCTCGACCCTCAGCCTGCCTATCTGGCGCTTGTGGCCGTGGTCTGGGGCGTCTCTCTCGTTCGCCTCGTCCCCGGAGTGGCCGCCGTCTTCGGGCCCGACATCCTGGTGGCCCTGATTGGCAACTCCTGGCCGGAGCAGCTGGCGGCGGCCATCGTGCGCATCCTGCTGATGATCACTGCCTGGAACCAATTCATGTTGTACCGGCTGCTGTATGGGACGGCGGAGTTCGGCGGC
>JALHUE010000500.1 GCA_022866145.1 Anaerolineales bacterium
CCAGAAAGTTCATGCGATGCCCGCCTGCCTCACGCCGTACCTCGGAGGCGGGATTATAGCACCCAGCCTGCGAGTCGGTGCCGCAGCCTCGCGGCTGGTATCATCCCGCCATGCCCCTCCCACGGCGGACGGCGCCAGGCTGCGCCTGGCTTGTGCTGGTCGGCTGGAGCGCGGTGTTCCTGCTGACGCAGAGCGCCCCGTCGGCCCGCCTGCAGGCCGACCGCGTCCGCCGCTTCACCCGGCCGATTGAGTTCGATTTCGCCGGCTGGACGGCCGAGGCCGCCTGGGCCAAGCTGGCCGCCAGCAGCCTGTCGCTCGCCGACTACCTGCAGGAAGAAGATCGCTCCCGGCTCGTGCGGGAGTATGCCCAGCGGGTGGATCGGACCTCCTTCCTGCAGACCGACCTTGCCGTGCGCCTGGGCGGGACGCAGGGCCAAGCCGACGCCGAGACCAGGGCGATTCAGCATGAGCAGTCGCGCCTGCGGCAGGAGATGGCCGGGCTGCAGCCGGTCGTCGAGTCGATCCTTCAGGAGCAGGTAGCGGTTGTGCTGGCCGACCTGGGGCTGGGGGCGGGCGGGCTGGTGGCGCCGCCGGTCGCCTTCCGCTTCACCGAGCTGCCGCTGGCGCTGATCGTCTCGCCGCGCAGCGTGATCCGCCAGGACGCCGATATCCAGATCGACGCCGGGCTGGATATCCCCGAACGCATCGACCTCGAGCAGCAGGTCGAGCGGCAGATGGACGTCTCGGCGCTGGTCGTCCCGGTCGGGGGGATCGGGACCTACCCGACGATGGTGATGGAATCAGGGACGATCGGCTGGCTGGTGGACGTCGTCTCCCACGAGTGGGCGCACAACTACCTGACGCTGAGGCCACTCGGGCTCAACTATGAGACCACGCCTGAGACGCGCACCATGAATGAGACGGCGGCCTCGCTGTGGGGCGGGCTGGTGGGGACGAAGGTGCTGCAGCGCTACTATCCCGATCTGGCCCCGCCGCCGCCTGCCCCGGAGGGGAGCCTCTCCCCGGAGACGGCGCCCCCGGCTCCCCCGCCGGCCTTCGACTTCCGGGCGGAGATGCGGGACACGCGGCTGACGGTCGACCGGCTGCTCGAGCAGGGCAAGATCAAGGAGGCGGAAGCCTACATGGAGGCGAGGCGGCAAGTGTTCAACCAGCAGGGCTATGACCTGCGCCGGCTGAACCAGGCCTACTTCGCCTTCCATGGCGCCTACGCCGACGAGCCCGGCGGTGCAGCCGGCGCGGATCCGGTCGGCGCCGCCGTGCGTCGCCTGTGGGAGCTCAGCCAATCGCCGGCGGCCTTCCTGCGTAGGATGGCCCGGATGAATTCCTTCGACGATCTGCAGCGAGCGCTGCGCCAGGACGATCCCCTCTCGCCCTAGATCCCCGGGACCAGCTTCCGGAATGCTCTGACGCCCGGGGCACATTCGACGCTGGTTGCGGCCCTGGCCGAACGTCTCGACCGTGCTTCTTGTCCTCTCCGGATCCAACCGCCTGCCCCCGCGACGGACAAGGCACCTGGAGCCCTGCCGTATACTGGCTTCGATGGACATTCCGTTTCCTGCCACCGAGCGCCTGCCGGGTGCGGGGCCGCTGAGCCGGTTCCTGCCGCCGCTTGACCCTGGGATGACCACCCGGGCGCTGGCCGACCTCGGGCAGTTACCCGGTCTCGTCTTTGACCCATTCGGCACCAGCCCACGTCTGGTGCTCGAAGCCGCCCAGCAGGGCTGGGCGGTCCTGGTCGCCAGCAATAACCCGATCACCCGCTTCGTGATCGAGAACACGCTGCAGCCGCCGCCCCAGCATGATCTCCAATCGGTGCTGGCCAAGGTGGCGTCGAGCCCCAAGGACCACCAGCGCCTGGAGCAGTTCCTGCTCGATCTCTACCTGACAGAATGCCCGCAGTGCGGGGCGCAGGTCTCGGCGGAGTACTTCGTCTGGGATCGGGACAGCGGGCAGATGATCGCCAAGGCGGTCGTGTGTCCGACCTGCAAGTATGCCGGGGAGGACGCAGCCAGCGACCTCGATCGCAGCCGGGCACAGGTGTACGCCGGCCGCGGGCTGCAGCACGCGCTGGCTCTCGAGCAGGTCGCTCCCGCCGATGACCCGGACCGTGAGCATGCCGAGGCAGCGCTGAGCGTGTACCCGGCCCGAGCTTTGTACGCCTTGGTCACCTTGATCACTAAGGTCGATCAGCTGAGCCTGACAGGCGAGGCTGAGCTGGCGGCCAA
Organism: Anaerolineales bacterium; assembly: GCA_022866145.1. Taxonomy (NCBI): domain Bacteria; kingdom Bacillati; phylum Chloroflexota; class Anaerolineae; order Anaerolineales; species Anaerolineales bacterium. The sequence goes on from JALHUE010000500.1 coordinate 2,247, forward strand.
GGCCCTGTTGCTGCCCGTCATGGACGCCGGCAACTCGATGTGGGGCCATCCAGAAGGGCGCTCCCGGCCGCGGCAGTTGGTCGCCTCGCAGCGTTACCGCGAGTTCAACCTGTGGCGCGCCCTCGAGCAAGCCGTCGAGGACTGGGACCTGCCGCAAACCGGCCTGAAGGTGACGACCTGGGATCTCCGCGACCCGCCTGCGCCCGGGACCGTTGCCCTGTTTGCCGGCCCGGCGCGGGGGGTGTACCGAGACCTACACTCGGTGCCGCCGGGCCTGGTGCTGACCGTTCCGCCGCGGCCCAATCAGGCCTTCTGGACGCTATCGGCGCTGTGGGCTGCCTGGCTGTGGGGCCGGGGCGAAGCTGCTGCCATCAAGGTCGCCCTGCGCCGGCGCCGCTACGATTGGGCTTGGCATCAAGCCGCCTTGCGCGGCGCCCTGGGAGGGCTGGCGGCAGCCGTGCCGCCGGGGACACCGGTGCTGGCCGTGATGCCCGAGTGCGAGCCGGGCTTTCTGAGCGCGGTGCTGGCCTCCATGGATGCCAGCGATTTCCGGCTGACCGGCCGTGCCCTGCGCCTGGCCGAGGGCGAGGCCTGCCTGCGCTGGGCGGCGGATCCGACCTCTGCCTCTGCGCAGCCATTGTCCCCGAAGGAGCTGCCGAGGCGTCTGAGCACGGCCATGTGCCGCCAACTGCAGGCGCGCAACGAGCCGGGTTCCTTCTTCCTGATGCATGCCGCAGCCGTGTTCGGGCTGGCCGGAGACCGGCTGCTTGGCAGCTTGCCGGAAAGCGAAGAGGTCCCGGTGACTTCCCTTGTTCACCAATCGGTCGAGCGTGCCCTGGCCGACCGCCGCACATTTGCGCACCTGGGAACGGGAACGGAGCCGGAGAGTGGGTCGTACTGGCTGGCCGAACCCCCGCTGCAGGGCGAGGCACTCTCCGACCAGGTGGAGGCGCTCGTGCTGGGCGTTCTTCGCCAGGGCCGCCCGATGGCCGCAGCGGAAGTGGACGCCTGGGTCTGCGAGCGGCTGCCAGGATTGCGGACCCCGGACCGCCGCTGGCTCATGGCCTGTGTGCACTCCTATGCCCTGGCAGAGGACCCAACCGGCCAGTGGCGCCTGCGGGCTGAAGACGGGGCGGAGCCGCGAGCCGAAGACCGTGCTGAGATTCGCCGCCTGCTGGTCGAGCTCGGGAGCCGACTGGGGTATGCCGCCGGGGAAAGCGAGTCGGCGGGCGTGGACTGGCTGGATTCGGCGCAGCCGGACAGGCCGGCGTTTTCCTTCAGGGTTTGTGAAACCAGTCCCCCCAGCACGGCCCTAGCGTCTGGCCGGCTGCTCACCTTCGTGATCCCCGGCGGCCGGGCGGCGCTGCTGGCGGAGAAAGCCCGCCGCGACCTCCGGCTGCGTTACGTCGTCGAAGACGCCACCCGCGTCCTCAAATTCCGCCACGTGCGGCGGCTGGCAGAGGAGTCGACGCTGCGCCGGGAGAGCCTGCTCGAACGGCTTGCCCTTGACCCGCTGGGCGAGCAGGATCCCCAGCTGCCGCTCCTCTAGGGCCGTTGCCGAGGCTCCCCCCAGCCGACGCCGATGGCCTCAGAATGGGGCCTGGCGGTAGTAGTCGTGGGAGCGCAGCCCCAACCACCCCAACGGAGGGTTCGCTTCTGGTGGGCGCCTCGCGCGCCGGCAGCGTAAGTTGGCCGACACTCGGCGTAAGAGGCGGGCTCGCCGCTCCGCGGGGAAACTCGGCCCGGCGAGAACGTACCGGATGCGTGGCCTATCCAGAGAGGAACAGCCGCCAGAATAGGAAGCGGTTTGGCCCCCCCACCTGCGAGGCTTGGCTGGCGATGCAGCCAGGCAGATCCCCGGATTCAGGGCGTGGGGGTTTCGGTTGGCGTCGGGGTGGGCGACGGGGCCTCGGTGGCGGTGGGTGGCGGGGTGACCG
>JALHUE010000501.1 GCA_022866145.1 Anaerolineales bacterium
CCTTCGGCGTGAAGGCCGCCGGCGAAATCCCGCTGGACGGGGTGGCCCCGGCGATCGGCAATGCTGTGTTCGATGCCTGCGGCGCGAGTGTTGACGTGATCCCCATCACCCCTGAGCGGCTGTGGCGGGCGCTGGAGCCGGCTGCGGCCAAGGCAGGCAAAGCCGGATGACAGATCATCGGGCGGCGGGCCTAGGCGTGATGGAACAGGGCGGGTAGCGAATGCGGATTCGCGTGATCGGTCATGTCAACCCGGATACAGACGCCATCGCCTCCGCCATGGGCTACGCCTGGCTTCTCCAGTCTCGCGATGGCGCTGATGCGGCAGCCGCCCGGGCGGGACCGACGTTGGAGGCAGCGCATCGGCCAGCGAGACGCGAGAGAGCTTCGGCCAGCAATTGCTGCTGGCGGGCGCCGGCATGGCCAGGCGCGACCCTGCCGACGTTGTCACCGGCGATCTGAAACTGTATGACAGCGCCGGCGTGCGGTCTGGTATCGCTCAGGTCGAGGTCACGGGCCTGCTCGAAGTCGGCGGCTTGCTGCCGGCGTTGTCACTGGCCTTGGATTGCTTGTGGGACCAGCGGAGCCTGGGTTTCGATATGCTGATGGTCACCGATATCGTAGCCGCCTCCAGCCGGATCATGATGAGCGGCGCTCCGGCGGTCCTTGAGGAGCTGCCGGTTGCCCGGTCCGCCGACGGAACGCTCGAAGCGCCCGGCCTGGCCTCGCGCAAGAAGCAGGCCTTGCCCGTGGTGTTGGCGCTACTGGAGGGCTAGGTGGGGGTTTTCGACAGGCTGGCGGAGCTTGAACGTGAAGGCCGGCCGGCGGCGCTGGCAACGGTCGTCCGCGATCGTGGCTCCGTCCCACGCCGGGCCGGGACTCGCATGATCATCCTCCGGGATGGTAGAACCGAGGGCACCATCGGCGGCGGCGAGATGGAGGCCCGGGTCGTGCAGGAAGCGCGGCAGGCGATACACGAGCAGCGGCCCAGACTGCTGCACTACTCGTTTAGCGACCCGGGGGAGGGGGATCCCGGCGTCTGCGGCGGAGAAATCGAGGTGTTCGTGGAACCCCTGGGGCTGCGACCAACGCTGGTGGTTGTCGGAGGCGGGCATGTGGGGCGGGCCGTCGCCTATCTCGCAAGTTGGCTCGGCTTCCGCCTGATCGTGTCGGACGACCGGCCCGAATACTGCACTCCCGAAGCCGTGCCCGGGGCCGACCAGTATGTGCAGTGCGCGCTCTCCGAACTCGCAGAGCGGATCGCGGCAGACGAGAACACCCATTGGGTGCTCACCACCCGTGGGGTTTCCCTCGACGTGGAAGGCTTGCCCGCCGTGCTGGCCCGGCCGGCCGCCTTTATCGGAGTGATCGGGTCCCGCAAACGCTGGGAAACCACGCGCAAGGAGCTGATCGACAAAGGTGTCCCGGCCGAGGATCTGGGGCGCGTCACCTCTCCCATTGGGCTGGAACTGAATGCCGAGACTCCGGAAGAGATCGCCGTCAGCATTCTCGCCCAGATCATCCAGCAGCGCCGCCAGGGCTCGGGTGAGCCGATGGCCCGGCTCGCCCGTCCGAGCGCCTAGGTGCCGGAGCGCCTCGCGACCGCCAGGGGAAATCTCGATCTCGCAGCACG
>JALHUE010000502.1 GCA_022866145.1 Anaerolineales bacterium
CACATACGACCACATTCCGTCTTCGTGCCCATCGTCTCCGCGCATGGCCCTCGTCCTCCATTGCTTGCTTACCACTACAACACCATACCGAGGGCAAGGGATTCGATTTCGATGTCATCAATCACTTGTTTTTCAGCAGCCGCTAGGGGCGCGGATCGGGATCTTCGACAGGCTGCGGATCGGCCCCGATGTCTAATGGGCTGGCCCTCGCGCTACCCGGGCAGCCCAGCGTTGCTGAAGAGAGACCCCCGGTTTCCCTCTACGTGCAACGCGCTCAGGAGCGGTCTCACCCGCGCCTTTGTCCGCCGACCGTGGGCGGTCAACGACGCCGACTGTGTCTTGTTGCGTGGTGCCAGTAGGGCTGGCGACCCCAAGCCGGCTGGAGTGCCCTTGTGCCTGTCGCCGGCGGAGGTCCAATCGCAGCTGTTGGGCAACTCCATGCTGGCCGGATCGTTGTTCGTGTCCGACCCTAGGCCGTTGCCCCCGGCGGAGCGACTGGAGTGGCCGGGCCGGTTTCTGTGTCTATTGCCAGACGGGGCGTGGGTGGTCGATCGGCACCCAATGAATCACCCGACAACCTCGGTGCAATCCCTTGCTGGCCCGGTGGGCCCCTGGACTCTGGTGCCCAGAGTGAACTGGGAGGACAGAGTGGCCGGAGCGAAGTGACATGGGCGAACTTTGTGCTCGAGGCTGCCGAGGCGGGGAGACACGTGGTGGACTTCTGGGGCGCCGCCACCCGAGGCGTTCAGGTCGATGATCTCGACCAAGGCAGGATCCCACCTCGTGCGCCAGATTGGGTTGGCGAGCGGCCGGCTACGCCTCGGGTCATACGGGTGGGAGACAGGCTGCATGCGTCGTAGGGATTGATCGTTTCGAGCCGGACGGCAAACGCCGGCGAGTTCGAGGCCACCCTTGCCCCCACCTATCCGGCCGCGGGCAAGGTCTGGGTCGCGATCCCGGGTAGCGGCGCGGAGTTCCCATTGGACCGACGACCGATTGCCTCGGAGCGGGCAGGCGCCGGGGTATACTGCCTCGAGCTCTCCGTGGACGGCCCATGCGTGCAATCGGGCCGTGCTCCGCAATCACCGGCCTGAAGGACCACGCCGGGACCCGCGACTGCGGCCGACGGTTCGAAGGCGACGAAGCCTATGAGCGTCGAAGGCGTTGTACCCATCGTCACCGCTCTCCTGCTGGCCAGCGCGGCCGCGATGGCGCTCGTTGGCTGGAGGCTTCTGGCTGGGTCCAAAGGCCTGCAGTTCCATAACCTTCAACGGGACCGGTTGCGCAGGGGGTGGCGCTGGCTTGGGGCAGGGGCCGTTCTGCTGGCGCTGGGTGTGGGCTCGGGCGCCTTCGGGGGGCGGGTTGGCCACAGCCTTTACCCGCCCACCCCGACGGCTACCTCATCTCCTACGATCACCCTGACCCCAACCGTCACCCTGACACCGACCATCACCCTCACCCCCCGTGAGACCAGCACGCCGACCGGAACGCCTCGACCGACCCTGCCTGAACCCATAACCGTGCTCGTGCGCGAGACTCTAACGCCGCCCCCGGGGGCGTTGTTCAGCCCGATTGTCGTCGCCAGCCGGCTCGACGAGTTCAACCGGCCGCAGGATGGCGTTTCGGCATGGACCAATCCGCCGGCGAGGCTGCTGGGCGCTTTCTCCTACGACCAGCTGCGGGACGGGGTTCGCTGGACGGCGCTCTGGCTGCGGGAGGGGGCGGTGGTCTGCGCCGAAACCAAGCTGTGGGAGTGGGGGACCGGAGGCACCGGGTACACCGAGTGCGAACCACCGGGAGGGTGGACTCCAGGGCAGTACGTCATTCAGATGTTCCTGGGAGACCAGTGGTGGGTGTCGTCGGCGTTCGAAATCACCCAGCCCGCCAGGGCTACGCCTGCCCCTATCCCCCTGGCGTCGCCCACACCCTAGCCATTGCTAGCGGGAAGGCCGCGAACCCTTCCGAGCGGCGCCGGGTTGGCGGTGAGCCCGAGAGCGATGGCCGCCGATGTTCAGGGACAAGCCGAGCCGCCTCGGGCCGGGAAAGGCCACGACCTCACTGCTTCAACTGGTGATCTTGCAGAACTCCCGAACCAGACCCAACAGACTGGCATAGCCGCAGGCAAGGGGCTGCAGCTCGATGCTCTCCATCAGAGTGTGGGCGTTGCTGCCGGTTGTGACTCCGACACAAATTGCTGGATATCCCAGGCTCAAGGGCAAGCTGGCATCGGTAGATCCGCAGGTCAGACGGGCCTTTCGGCCACAGGCCTGCTCATACGACCGGCAGGCGGCGCGCACCAAGGGGTGATCGTCTGCGATCTGTCCCCCCGGCCGCGTACCTACCAGCTCGGCGGCGACCTCGGTGTTTTCTGGCCACGGGCCCTGCAGCAGCTTCTCGACCCCCTCGGCGAGCTCAACCAGCTCGCGGGTGCCTTCAGAGCGGATCTCAACTTCCATCCAGGCATGCCCGGCGAGGGCGTTGACCGCAGTCCCGCCGCTCAGTGCGCCGATATTCAGGCTGGTCTTTGGCTCGGAGGGCAGGGGAGTATCCAGCAGGCAACCCCCGATTCGAAGCAGTTGGTGCAGCGCCGATGGCCTGCCGGCGTGGATCCAGGCATGACCTCCGGGGGTGTCGACCTGAATCCGGTACCGACGGATGGGGAGCGCGCGGGTGTATACATGGCCGAGCGACATGCCCTCAACGGCGATGTAGGCAGCCGGCAGGGCGCCATAGCGGTCGACGACCCGGGCCATTCCCCGTAGGTTTCCGAGACCCTCCTCACCCACGGTGCAGACCAACCACACCGGTCGAGGGGGTTCTGGGTCGGAGAGATCGGATGCCAGCTCAACCAGCGCAGCCAGTCCTAGAGCATTGTCGCCGATTCCGGGCCCGGCCCAGCGCTCCCGGTTGCGGATGATGTGCAAGTCCGTGTCGAGCGGGAAGACGCTGTCCAAATGGGCCGCAAGCACAATGGGTGAGGTCAGCCCGTTCCCCCGGCGCCCGTAGACGTTCCCGATGGCGTCGACTTCAACATCCCGCAAGCCGGCTGCCTGGAAGTAGCCCAGCATTGCGGCCGCCCGCTCCCCCTCAGCGAATGTCGGGGAGGAGATGGACTGGATCGCAGCGCAGCGATCGAGCAGGCGAGACGGGTCCATCGGCTAGATCCTCCGCACCGACTGCCTCAGGGCCTCGAGGCGCGCTTCGGCTAGCCGGGGGGTTGCACCCAGCGGATACAGGGCGCCCGTGCCTTCGATGGCGAGCGAGGCCGAGATGGCTCCCCGAAGGGCGGCCTCGACCGGGTCATCCGTGAGGGCCAGGCCGGCGACGAACCCCCCGCAGAATGCGTCTCCGGCGCCAAAGCGATCGCGCTCCGCAGCTCCGTAGGCCGGGACGATCCATCGGCTCCGGGAAGTAGAATCCCAGACGATCACCCCCAGCGCCCCACGCTTGATGACGATGGTCGCCGGCCCCATCCCAGCCAGGTCCGCCGCGCATTCCCACAAGTCAGGTCGGCGGGGCCGATACAGGGCCATCACCTCTTCCTCGCTGGGGAGAAAGGCGTCCGTCGCGCGCAAGACGCTTCCCAACTCGAGGCGCCTGGCCGGGTCCATCACGCCCGGCGCGGGGTCAAGCGTGATCCGGCGCAGACCCAGCTCCTGCAGCCGGCCAGGCAGCGTGGCCTGGGAGAAGTAGTCCATCGGGGTGAGGTGAACCGCTTCCCAGCGGC
>JALHUE010000503.1 GCA_022866145.1 Anaerolineales bacterium
ACCAGCGGCGGGCGGGTGGCGGCCAGCTTCTTGACCATGCCGGTGACCGAGGCCGGGGTCACGCCCAGGCGTCCGGCAATCCGGTTGGTGGTTGCCCGGCCGTCCACCTGGCTCAGCTCATGGATGGCCTTGATGTAGTCCTCGATGGCGTGGGTAAGGTTGGCGCGCATCCTTCCCGATTGTACTTCGCCAGGCGCCGGCACGGTGCCGGCAGGTCAGTCCTATGCGGCCGGCAGCCGCCGCCGCCCGCAGCAACCAGCGGGGCGGCGGTTCTTCCCGAGAGCATCGCCATCGAGCCCCCACCCCCGGGGTGGACGGTGCCGCCCGCCGGGTGCAGCCCGCGGACGACGGGCGACCGGTTGTGGGCGCGACGAAAGGCGGCCAGCCCAGCCTCGAGAGTTCACCTCCCCTTTGCAGCAGGGCGGCCCGGGCCAAGGTGGTGAGGGGTTTGGGGGAGGATCGAGAGCAGTCATTGACGGGGGAAGTTCAAGGAATGACCTCGGGTGCATCTTGCCATCGCCCGCCGTGCGGCTTCACCCACATGCCCAGCAGACGAACCGAGCTCGGGGGATTCGGTGAGGGCCCACGAGTTCCATCTGAGCCGGAGCGGGGCCGAGTTTGGCAGAGAGCGCAGTTGGCGGAGGCGAACCCCGCCGACTGCGTGTGCCTGGAAGCGCAGGAACGGAGTCGTCAGTCAGGCTGATCCGGACCCAGCAGCACGATCAGCCCCAGCGCCCCCATGTTGCAGAACAGGAGCGGCGCCAGCACGGGCGCCCCGCGCAGGAAGCGTTCGATGACGAGCACGTTCATCTCAGTCAGGTCAACCGACACGTGCAGTCCGGCGCCCACCAGGCCTACGAGAATCATCAACAGCATGCTACCGAAGTAGATACGCAGGTCGGAAGCCCTGGGATGTTCGAGGAAGCCCAGCGCCAGAGCGACGACCGTCGTGAAGACCCCGACCGCGGTCGGGATCCACAGCCAGGGATTGGCAAACCCGGTGCGGGCATGGTCGAGCACGGAGCTGATCACCGTCGCAAGCGATCCCATCGAAACCCAGAAGAAGTACGCCCGGGTCTTACTGTACGGCATCCGCAGGCGCCGCCGCTCCGAGAGCGCCAGCACTCCGCTGTCCGGCGGGGACTCGACCCAGGCGGCGCTGATGCCGAGCACCCCAACCAGGGCAAAGGTCAGCGGCCCCAGGATCGGGGGCGCCCACACCAGCAGGTCGATCGACACGCGCTCGCCAAGGGCGGCGGTGGGTAGGATGGCGCGCACCAGGTGGAAGTACGCGCCGAGCAGCCCCACTCCGATGCTCGCCAGCAGCACGATCGTCGCCAACACCGTCGCCAGGGGCCGGTTGCGGATTGCGATCAGGCCGGCCACCAGCAGCGCCAACCCGGCGGCCAGGCCGAACACAATCGGGATCCACTCATTGGGCCGGATGGTGCCGCTGATCAAGTGCGCCAGGTAGGTGTCGATTCCCAGGAAGATCTCGTTGACCGCCGCCATCAGCAGCATGCACTGATCACGGGTGAGCGGCAGCCGGCGCACAATCGCCAGGCGGGGGTGGATCGCCGCCAGCATCCCCATCGCCTACGGCTCGCGCGGCCCAGCCAGCTTCTCGGCCGCCATCGCTTTCAGTTCGGCCAAGTCGCTGAGGACTTCATACACACCGTGCCATTGGGTGTAGTCCGGCCCCTGCATCCAGACGCCGAACTTGGCCGTCCTCCCCCAGTGGTGCCACAGCTCGAAGTAAGTGTAGTCGATGGGTTCGTCGAACGGCTCAGTCGTCAGCAGCCCGCGGTCCTTGAGCGGCTTCATGATGCGGTCGCTCTCAATCACGTAGTCGTTGACGGCCAGTGTCGCCTGGTCCGCCGCCTGGTAGAAGTCGGCGATGAAGTTCTGGTTGTGGCAGGCGCGACACACGTTCTGCATGCGCACCATATTGTCCTGCCAGCCGGGGCGGCGTTCACTGATGGGGGCGAACAGATACCAGGTCAGCCGATCCCCGACGTCGTGCGTCGTGCCGCTGGCGCCGAAGCCGCTGAAGTGGCACAGCGCGCAGGTTGCGGCCGGGAAGTCCTCGACGGTGAGCGTGCCGGCTTCTGCCTGCCAGTTCCAGGTGTGCCCCATGGTCATGTAGGCAATCCCGTGCGGCGACTCCTGGTAGATCTCCCACTGCGGATGATCCGGCCCGATGTGGCAGGCGTTGCAGGTCTCCGGCTTGCGCACCTGCTCCAGGCTGAAGGTGTGGCGCAGATGGCACTTCTGGCACTGACCCACCGAGCCATCAACCGCCGGATCGCCGACACTGTGACAGGTCTCGCAGGCAAACTCAGTGAGTTCCGGGCCCTCGATCGCAAACAGGGCATTGCGGCTCTTGTCCGGGGCGAAAGATCCCTCGGGGATGGCGGCATACATCGCCAGGTGCTCGGGCGACAGCCCCTGGGTCCCGGCGTAGGCCACATATGCCGGCAGCGAGTGCCGGCTGCTGTAGAACTGAGCGACCTCCGCGCTGTGGCAGCGCTGGCACTTGGCGGTTGTCGGGCTACCCAGTACATACACGCCTTCATGCTCCACCGCCCCCGGATAGTCGGCCTCGACCTGATGGCAATCGGTGCAGCGGACCTCAGCCGCGGCCATGGTGCTGATGGCATACTGCTCGATAATGCCCGGCGTAGCGCTGCGGTGACAGACAACGCACTCGTCGGCGCTCTGCGCCAGCGCATCGGCGGGGCGGCCGGACTCTTCGGCCGCCGGGGTCGAGGCGACCAGCGCCCGGGCGATCAGCGCCCCTCCGATCAAGGCCGCAACGACCAGCAAGCCGATGATCAACACCCTCCAGGTCTGCCAATCACCTGCCGACTTTGCCTCGCCCATCGCCCCTCCTCGGTGCACCCGGTGCACCCCGCAGCTTGCCTGCCAGGCAGGCTATCGCCATCCTCCTAACTATGCAAGCCGCAGCCGCCGCTTCTTTGCGCTGGCGCAAACAAGGCGACTTGAGCCGCGAGAGGAAAGGCTCAGTCGCCTTACAAATGCTGCAGGGAAGCGGCGTCTAGGATAGCCGCTACCGGGAAGACATCCACGAAGTTCGGGCTGGCGGAGGAAGCCAGCGCTTGCTGCAGCTGCGCCTGCTGGTCGGGTGAGTAGTACTGAAATTCCGGCGGCAGGATGTCGGCGGTGTTCATCGCCTCTGCCTGACGCCCAGGGCCGGACACCACCAGCAGCAGCGACGCCAGGCTGATCAGCACCGGCGGCGTCAGCCAGACCGAGTCGCTATGCGCAGCGATGCGCGGGAACCGGCGCCGGGGGTGGAGGCTGGGGTTCCCCTAGCCAGTTCAGATGCTAGTGTCTTGGATGATCTGCCACATGCTCGACCATCACTCAAACCGCTCCGCTTCGCCCCGCCGTCTCACCCAGGGAGGCCTGACCCGCTCGGGCGCGGGCCTACGCAGTCCTCGGGGCCTGGGTGTGCAGGATGAGCGGCAAGGCGGCCCAAGTGGCCGCCAGCGGCGCTTAGCTCGTGGCCCGACCGGGTTCTTCGCGTTTGACCTCGTGCCCGCCGAACTGGTTGCGCAGGGCGGCAAGCATCTTGGCGGCGTAGCTTTCGTCTTGTCGGCTGACGAAGCGCATCAAGAGCGAAAGGGTGATAACCGGCGCGGGCACGTCCAGCTCCATCGCCTCGGCCACGGTCCATCGACCCTCGCCGCTGTCCGCAACCCACCCCTTGATCTGCGCCAGGGAAGGGTCGTCCGCCAAGGCGTTGGCGGCCAGATCGAGCAACCACGAACGGACAACGCTCCCATACCGCCAGATCTCGGCAATCTGGTGTAGGTTGAGAGCGAAGGCTTCCTTGCTGTGCATCACCTCGAAACCCTCAGCCAAGGATTGCATCATGCCGTATTCGATCCCGTTGTGGACCATCTTGACAAAGTGCCCGGCAGCGTGCGGGCCGACCCGCCCCCAGCCGCGATCCGGGCCGGGGGCCAGCGTCTCAAACACCGGCCGCAGGCGTTCGGCGATCTCCGGCTTGCCGCCCACCATCAGGCTGTAACCCTCCGTCAGGCCCCAAACGCCGCCGCTGGTTCCAACATCGACAAAGTCAACCCCCTTGGCCTGCAGGAACTCGGCGCGGGCAAGCGTGTCCTTGTAGTTGCTGTTGCCGCCGTCAATCAGCACATCGCCTTCCGCCACCAGATCGGACAGGCTGCGCAGCGTCTTCTCGGTCGCTTCGCCTGCCGGCACCATCACCCAGATGGCACGCGGCGCCGTCAACTTGGCAACCACATCCTCGAGCGAGTAGGCCCCAACAGCGCCTTGGGCCTCGGCCGCCTTGACCGAGTCCGCCGAACGCGCGTGAGCAACCACCCGGTGTCCGCCGCGCAACAAGCGCAGCATCATGTTGCCCCCCATCTTGCCCAGCCCGATCATTGCGATGTCCATCGATCCTCCTCGATACCAACCGGCCGCTGGCGGGCGTGCTGGCGAAGCAGCCGCGATGAGTTGGCCAGAATCCCCAGGTCAGGAATGCTCTGAGCCGCCGCCGCCAGGACCGGCGGCAGGATCCCCAGCGCCGCCAGTGTCAGCCCTATGGCATTGTAGACGATGGTGAAGCCCAGATTGAGGCGGACGACAGACATCGTCCGCCGGGCCATGCGCAGAGCTTCCGGCACCTGAAGCCAGTTATCCCGCATCAGGGCCACCGAGGCCGCCTCGAGTGCGATGTCGCTTCCAAACGCCCCCATCGCGATCCCGACATCAGCCTGAGCCAGGGCCGGCGCATCATTGACTCCATCGCCGATCATAACCACGACCTTGCCTTCCGCCTGCAGCCGGCGAACGAAAGCGATCTTGTCCTCCGGTAGCAGCTCGGCAGCAAACGGCACGCCAACCTGCTCGCCCAATGCCGCGGCTGTTCGCACATTGTCGCCGGTCAGCAGGTGAAACTCCCGGATGCCGAGGGCGCGAAGCTCTGCCAGCGCTTCCGGCACTTCCGGCCTCAAGCTGTCGGAGAAGGCGACGGTCCCCAGCAGTTCGCCGTCCTGTTCCACATACAGAAGCGTCTTCCCTTCCGTCTCCAACCGGCTGATCTCCGGATGGGCCTGCCCAGCTGTCACCCATCGACGGGACCCGATGACGACCTGCCTGCCGGCAATGCGGGCGCGCAGGCCAAGGCCGGGGATGGCCTCAAACGCTTCGGCTGTCTGTAGCGACAGACCGCGGGCCTCCGCCTCCTGGCGCACCGCTCCGGCGAGAGGGTGCTCGGAGTAGCGCTCGGCACTGGCCGCCAGGGCTAGGAGCGAGTCTGCTGTTGCCCCGTTGACCGGGACGACGTCGGTGACCTGCGGCCGGCCCAGGGTCAGGGTGCCGGTCTTATCGATCAACAGCACGTCAGCCCGGGCCAGCGCCTCAACCACCCGGCCTCCCTTGAACAGCAGTCCGCGTCGAGCAGCCGCCCCAATGGTGGCCATCATGGCGATCGGGGTGGCGAGGGCAAATGAGCAGGAGCATGCAACCAGCAGCACTGCGGCCACCGCGCTCGGGTCGCGCCGCGTCAGAAACGTCAGCACCGCCACGGCAATCACCAAGGGAAGGTAGTAGCTGGAGAAACGATCCGCCATCCGCTGCACGTTGCCACGATTGGCCTCGGCTTCTTCGACCAGGCGGATCACCCGGCCGAAGGTCGTATCGGGGCCGATGTGGGTCGCCCGCACCTGCAAGCTCCCCAGCTGCGTCAGGCTGGCCGCCATGACCGCCGATCCCGGGGCGACCTCGGCCGGCATGGATTCGCCCGTCAGGGTCGAAGCGTCGATCGTGGCATGACCCTCGAGCACCACCCCGTCGACTGGGATCTTCTCACCCGGCCGCACCACCACCGTGTCCCCAACCTTGACCTGACGAATAGGCACCTCAACCTCGGCCCCTCCCTGCATCAGGCGCGCCGATTGCGGCATCAGTTCCGCCAGAGACTGCACCGCCCGCCGGGCGGTGCCAGCGGTGTAGCGCTCGATGGCATCACCGACCCACATCAGGAAGACGATCAGCGCCGCAGCCAGCCATTGCCCGAGCAGCAAGGCCGCCACAACCCCCAGCGTCATCAAGGTGTGGGCAATTACCCTCCCCTTGCTGGCTGCCCGCACGACATTGCGAAAGATCGGGAAACCGACCACCAGGACGAAGGCGATCGGGATCAGCGGCGGGATGTGGGCACTGATCGATTCGAAGGCACCGGTGGCCTCGGCCAGGACCATCAGCAGTAGCAGCATTCCCAGGCCAAAGGTCAGCCAGGGCAGCAGCGGCTTGGACAGGCGCGCAAGACGCGAGGCACGCTCAGGGGAGATCGCCTCGTCGGGCACTGCGTATCCCGCGGCCTCGACAGCTTTGCGGATCGCCTGCATCGATGTCCGGCCTGGGTCCATGCGGATGATTGCCTTCTCGGCTGCCAGCATGACATCGACCGACTCGACGCCGCGTACGCCGGCGATGGCCTGCTGCACATGCCGCGTGCAGTCGGCGCAGTCCATCCCACGGATTGGGACCTCAACTCGCTCCAGGTTGGTCAATGGCCCGCCTCGGGCGGCATCTCCAGCCGAGTGCACTCATACACGCCGCGGGCCACGTCCGAAAGCAGCGTGTCAGCCAGCTGCAGTAGGTCCTGGACGCGGGGATCGCTGATGGTGTACGTCACATAGCGGCCCGAAGGTTGGGCAACGACCAGGCCGCAGTCCCGCATGCAGGCCAGATGGTTGGAGACGTTGGATTGGCTCAGGCCGGTCTGGGCGACCAGCTCGCTTACGGTACAGGGAGCTTGTCCCAGGGCCTCGAGGATCTTCAACCGCGATGGGTCAGAGAAGCCGCGAAACAGCTTTGCCTGCAGGCTGATACGGGAGGGGGTGAATTCGAGGATCATGTCGCACCTCCATATATCATTATATCAGCATCTTCTGATACTATGCCGGCCCGCACGCCAGCACTGCTCTCAGGCCTCATCGGCTCGAGGGGAGGGTGCGAGGAAACCAACAGCGGGGCGTGGAAACGTCCCGCGCCCCGCTGCACCCCGTCCTGTTGCCGCGATTGCCTTTGCGCTCAGGCGGCCTCGCCGGCCGCCCTGCCCCTCGCGCTGCCCGGAAGCCGCGCCTAGCCCCCGGTGTACAGGTACATCAGAACCGGCCGGCCTTGGTTCAGCAGCTGTCGGAGCAACACTTCGCCGGGCGCGGCGCGCCCCTGTAGGCCGAGGAAGGTTTCCAAGAAGCCCGGTGGCGGGCGGTATTCCACCACCCGGGGTGTGCCCTCGATCCCGCCCAGCTCGGCGGCGCGGG
>JALHUE010000504.1 GCA_022866145.1 Anaerolineales bacterium
GCCATGTTGATCTGGATGCCCCGCGACAGCTCGGCCTGGCCCTCCGGCTTGAGGTGATCGACCTTGGCACGGATCGTTAGCCCGGCCGTGTGGTCGGCCCCTTGTGGCGATGTGGCATAGGTGACGCCGGTCCCCTTGATTGCCCGCGGATCATAAGAGGCCATCGCCTGCCCCTTGACGACCGCCACGCGCCGGATGCCAAACACCCGCCCGGTGACAGCCGCGCCGCTTCCCAGGACACGCCCCAGCGGCGTGCCGCCTCGGATCTCGTCCACCAAACGCATCGCGCCGGAGGCATCACCGAATTCCATCTGCCCGGCTTCGGCGGCAACGCCCAGGGCGGCGCCGATCTCGATGGAATCCAATCCGAGATCATCGATCGCCGCGTTCAAGTGGGCGATCTGATCCAGGTCTCCGATCCCCAGATTGGAGCCCACAAGCCCGATGGTCTCGTATTCGAGCGGCGAGACGATCTTCTCGCCCTGGGCACTACCGAAGACATTCGAGCTGCGAATTGTGCAGCCGGCCATGCAGGCGTGGCTGGTGTCGCTGGGTTTGCCGCGCGCGAGCAGCACGTCCCGCATGTGTTCGCCGCTGATGCCCTCAATGCCCTCAAAGTGGCCCGTGGAGAAGCTGCAGGTCGGCAGCGCGCCAAAGCCATCGACCATGGCTGCCAGTCCTGCCGTCCCATAGTCCCGGTAGATCGCCGTTTGCGGATGCGCCATCAACTCCTGGGTGAAACGCTTCTGGGCGGCCTTGTATCCTTCCGGGTCGACGAGGGGTGGTCTTTCGCCCTGGCTGGCATCGATGACAACCGCCTTCAGCCGGCGGGCGCCCATGACGGCACCCAAGCCCCCTCGGGCGTTGATGCGCGACGGCTCATTATCCTTGTCCAGGTTCTGGATGCCGGCTGCCTGCAGGCGCATCTCCCCACCGGGCCCGATCAGAGCCAGCCCGACCTTCTTGCCGAAGCGCTCCAGCAGGCGATGAGCCGCTTCGTGAACCCCGAGCCCCGCCAGGTCATCCGCCGGCTGCAGTTCGCCGCCGGCTGCCGAAAGGTGAAGCAGCCACCAGCCGGAGGCAGGCAGGGCGCCTTCCAGGACCAACGCCTTGATGCCCAGGTACGCCAGTTTCAGGCCGGTGGATCCGCCAGCGTTGCTCTCCTTGATGCCGCCGGTCAGCGGGCTCTTGGCCCCAACCGAGATCCGGTCGCAAGAGGACAGCATGTGGCCAACCAGCAGGCCCGACGCCCACAGTAGTTTGTTGCCTGGGCCAAGGGGATCACAGCTGGGATCAATCTCGTCGAGCAGCACCCGCGCGATCAGTCCCCGCCCACCAAGCCGTACCCAACCTCCCGGCACCGGCTCGCGCCGAATGCGGCCTTCCGCCAGATTGACGCGCCACACACACTCATCCACGGTCAACTCACCTCAGCCTGTTCTCGGATCCGCTGAGAAGGCGCAATCCGGGGGCCTCCCCTGCTGCCCAACCAGGGGTTCCCCGATGGGCCTGGGCGGCGCAAGCTCGCGGCGCCGGACGCACCCCGCATGGACGGGATGACCTGGCCTGGGCGCAGCGCTACATCGGCAGCGCTTCGGCCTCCAGAATCCAGGAGAGACCGAGCCGCGAAAGAGTCTTGCCCGTCGGGTTCCCGGTCTGAGCATCCCACTCGGACAGCCGGTAGTACTCGTCCAGGGCATTCTGGATCTCCTCGTGCGATAGGGCGATCCCAGCCGAGGGCCCTTCTCCGGTTAGCGGCACATAGAACTTCGCCGGCAGCGTGTCCGCAGAACGGTCGAGCCCGAGGCGGGCGTTCATCGCCCGCATCATGTTGATCCTGCGCTCCCCCACAGCCAGCAGTTCATCAAGCGTGAAGTCCTGCCAGCCCGTTGCCACCCGAACGAAGTCGACGGTCTCGGCCGGGCCGTACAGCGTCCAGGCCGGGCCCCAGACGAACTGACACAGGCAGGCAGTATCCAGGAAGGAATAGAACTGCTGTCCTTTCAAGGCGAAGCGCACCTTGTCCGGGCCCAGCGACTTGGGAGGCAGGGTGTGCTCCAGGCCGAGGGCCTTCAGTCGGCCCATGTACAGCTCCGCTGCGCCGTCTTCGATCATCGGATCATGCTCGGAGGACTGGTGATCGGCGCCGAAGGGGTTGACGGCGTAGATCAAACCGAGCGAGCGCTTGGACTGCGGCATGTGGGCGGGAGCTTCAGCGCCCTTGACGGTGATCAGGTATTCCTGGCCTTTGCCCAGAATCTCGGCGGCCTTGCGCGAACCGTTGGCCAGGACATCGCCGAAACCCTCCCGGCGGGCGATCATCTCCGTCAGGCGCACCATGGCCTCCGCATCACCGAAGGGCGCCGCGAAGCCGATCTCCTTTTCCGTCAGCACGCCGGTGGAGAAGCACTCCATAGCCCAGGCGACGGTGGCGCCGGTCCCGATGGTATCCAGGCCATGCACATTGCAGATCTGGTTGGCGAGCGCCACGGCCTGCAGGTTGCCCACACCACAGTACGAGCCGAACACGGCCAGGGTCTCATACTCCGGCCCGCCGAACCGAGGCTCAACCGCACGTCCCGCATACTCGGCCTCGACTACCCGCTTGCAGCGCACGGTGCAGGCATAGCACGTGTCGTTCTCCTTGAGGATCGTATCCGCCAGCTTCTCGCCGGAGATGTTCTCGGACTCGGCGAACTGAGCAGCGTTGTAGTTGAAGGTCGGCAGGCTGCCGATATCGTTCTGGTAGGTGACGACGCCGGCGGTGCCATAGTCCCTCAACCCCAGGACGTCGGGGTTGTTCGGCACTTCGGCAGCCCCCCACTTGGCCAGCTCGTTCAGCCGGGCCGAATCTTTCCAGGGCAGCTTCTTGCTCGAGCCGCGCGCGACCACCGCCTTCAGGTTCTTCGATCCCATGACGGCGCCCATGCCCGTCCGGCCGTTGGCCCGGTTGTCCATGTTCATGATCGCCGCCAGGCGCACCAGCTTCTCCCCGGAGGGACCACACTGCGCGACTTCGATCTTGTCGTCTTTGAGCTCGGCCTTCAGCCGATCGGTCACCTCGGCGGTCGTCTTTCCCCAAAGGTGTTCTGCCGGGCGCAGCTCGGCCTGACCGTCATGCAGCCAGAGATAAACCGGCTGTTTGGCCTTGCCCCGGATCACCAGGCCGTCGAAGCCGGCGAAGCGCATTTCCGCCGGGAAGAACCCGCCGCACTGGCTGTCGCCGATGCCGTCCGTGAGCGGAGAGAGAGCGTTGGCCGCCATCCGGCTCTGACCGGAGATCGGGGCGCCGGTCAGCACGCTGACCATCATCGTCAGCACATTCTCGGGACCCAGCGGGTCTACCCGCCGCGGCAAGGCGCGCAGGATGTAGTACATCCCCATCGCCGAGCCGCCCAAGTACTTGCGGTAGAAGGCCTCCGTCGGTTGTTCGACCTCCAGCTTTCCCTGAGTCAAGTCAACATGCAGAATCCGTCGAGGGAAACCGTCAGCCATCTCACAGCCTCCTGGATTGTCCACGGTCACGCACCGACATCTGCCAGTGCCTGGTCCAGCGCCGCGGCGTACGTGCCGAGCGCAACCGCGATCTGCTCGCCGCTAACCATCAAGGGCGGAATGAAGCGAATGGCCTGGTCGTAGGTTCCACAGGTCAACAGCAGCAGATCCCGCTCATAGGCACGCCGCGCCGTGGCCTTGGCCAGCTCGGTCCACGGCCTGCCGTCTGGCGTGGTGAACTCCGTGGCGACCATCAGCCCGACTCCCCGAACATCCCCGATCGCCGGTCTCGCCGTCTGCAGCTCGCGCAGGCCGTCGAGCAGCACTTCTCCTTGGGTGGCCGCGTTCTCGACCATCTTCTCCTGGCGAATCGCCTGGATCGTGGCAACGGCCGCAGCGCAGGCCACCACGTTCCCGCCAAACGTGCCGCCGTGCGATCCGGAGATCCACTTTTCCATCAAGGAGCGGCGAGCGGCCAGGCCGGCCAACGGCAGGCCGGAGGCAATCCCCTTGGCCATTACCAGGATGTCGGGAACCACCGCGGTGTGCTCGACGGCAAACCACTTCCCGGTCCGCCCGATGCCCGACTGGACTTCGTCCGCAATCAAGAGAATCCCGTGGGCGTCGCACAGCTCACGCAAGGCGGGCAAGAAATCCGGCGGCGGGACAACATAGCCGCCCTCCCCCAGGACGGGTTCGATCAGGATGGCGGCGGTCTCCTCGGGGGCGGTTTGCGACTTGAGCAATAGCTTGAGTTCGTCGAGGCAGAATCGGCTGGTCGCCGCCGGATCCCACCCGTAGCGATAGGTATATGGATAGGGCGCGACGAACACACCGCCCGCCAGCGGTTGGAAACCGGCGCGATAGATGGTCTTGGATGTGGTCATCGCCATCGTGGCGTTGGTCCGTCCATGGAAGGATCCTTGGAAGACGATGACGTTGCTGCGTCGGGTGACATGACGGGCTAGCTTCACCGCACCTTCGATCACCTCGGCGCCGGAGTTGGTGAAGTAGAAGCTATCGAGGGGCGAAGGCACGATGCCCAGCAGTTCCTGCGCCAGACGCAGCATCGGCTGATGGATCACGATATTCGCCTGGCCGTGCAGCAGAAGGGCGGCCTGTTCCTGAATGGCTTTCACCACCTGCGGGTGGGCATGTCCCGTGCTGGTCACGCCAATGCCGCTGGTGAAATCCAGATAGCGCCGTCCGTCGGTGTCGATCAGGTAGGCGCCTTCACCCCGCGCCACCTTCAGGGTCCAGCTTCGGCTCCAGACGGGCGAGAGCAGGGAGAGTCCGTCGTCGGTCATCCGCGTAATTCCCTCCACGCAGGCGCCGGAGCGCTCCGACGCCGCATCGGCCGGCGGTCCTTCCAGGCTCACGCGGACCGCCTCATCCTAGCATGTCCCCGCCCTGGCATGAGAACGCACTCGTCCCGCTGGCTGGCGGTCCCCACCCCACTGTTCCCAGCGGACGACGGTCAGAGGCGCCTGACAACCTCGGCCAACGCCGTCAGCGTGTGGTCGATATCGGCCTCCGAGTGCGCCTCGCAGACGAACCACGGTTCCTTGCCATCGATCTCGTACTCGATGCCGCGCTGGCGCATGGCAGCATGGATTTGGACATACAGCTCCATGTCTGCCGCTTCCAGATCACGGTATTCCCGCGGCGGCTTCTCCAGCCCCAGCACGAAGGAGAACATCGCCGGCACGCCGGTCAGGGTGTGCGGCACGCCCTTCTCTGTCAGGATCATGTCGATGCCCTGCATCAGACGCTTGCCGCTGGCGGCAACGGTCCTCAGCGCCGGCGTGTTCTGGATCACCTCCAGCGTGGCCAGGGCTGCCGCCACTCCGGGGACGTTGCTGCAGTAGGTGCCGCCGTGGGCCATGCGTCCCGGTTCGATGACGCTCATCACCGCCCGCGATCCGCCGACCGCCGCCAGGGGGTAGCCGTTGGCCAGCGACTTGGCGTAGGTCATCAGGTCGCCGCGCACCTTGAAGTACTCGGTGGCGCCGCCGCGGGCGATCCGGAATCCGGTCTTGACTTCGTCCATGATCATCACGATGCCGAATTCGTCGCACAGGCGCCGGATGTGTTGCAGCCAGCCGCGGGCAGGCATGATGGTGGTCATGTTGGCGGCGATCGGCTCGACGATGATGGCCGCGATCTCGCCAGCGCGCGAGCGGACGACCGCCTCCAGCATCTCAAACTCATTGAACGGGAGGACGATCACCAGATCCCGCAGGCAGGCCGGCATCCCGGAGGAGTTGGCCACCGGCGTCGGGCTGCGCCGCGAGCCTAGGGCCCCGTAGGCGGTGTAGGCAGTCGACCACAAGGCATAGTCGTAAAACCCATGGTAGGCGCCCTCGAACTTGATGATCTTCTCGCGGTTGGTGTGCGCCCGGGCGATACGCAGGGCATGCATCGTGGCCTCGGTGCCGGAGTTGACGAAGCGAACCATCTCCACCCCGGGGCACATGCGCACCATCTTTTCCGCCAGCTCGATCTCCAGCAGGTGGCTGTGAGCGAAGAGTGTCCCCTTGTCGATCGCCGCATGCACCCTGGCGTTCACCCGGCCGTCGGCGTGGCCTAGGATGATCGGCCCGAACGCCAACCGGTAGTCGATGTAGCGGTTGCCATCGGCATCCCAGATGTAGGCGCCCTGGCCGCGGGCGATCACGGGCGTCTCGTCGCCCCAATAGCGGAAGTTCGAACTCACTCCCCAGGGCATGACCTTGCTGGCCCGGGCGAACGCCGCCCGGGTTTGTGACAGCTTGAGCGCCTCGGACATCCCCAGCCTCCTGAGCGGCCGATCCCTATCCGGCGGTCGATGCCCGGATCGCACCTTCGATGATCGCCAGGCCATGCAGCAGTTCGTCGCGAGTGATGCACAGCGGCGGGCAGGCAAACACCAGGTTCTTGTTGACAAAGGTCGAGAGCCCGTCCTGCAGCAGCCTGGACTTGATCCGGCCCATCACGGCCGCATCCAACGGGGCGCGGGTCGCGCGGTCGGACACCAGTTCCAGGACCGAGAACAGGCCGATCCCGCGAACGTCCCCAACCACGGGCAGACGGGATTGCATCGCCCGCAATTCCTCGATCAGCACCTCGCCCATCCGGCGGCTGTTCTCGATCAGCTGCTCTTCCTCATACACCTTGAGCGTGGCCAGTCCGGCGGCGCACGACATCGGATGGCCGTAGTACGTCAGCCCCATGTACAGCACCCGCTCGTCAAAATGCCGAGCGATGGGGTCGGAGACGACCACGCCCCCCAGCGGCAGATAGCCCGAGGTCACCCCTTTGGCGATGGTCATGATGTCCGGCACGACGTCCCAGTGGTCGACGGCGAACCACTTCCCGGTGCGCCCAAACCCGCTCATCACCTCATCCGAGATCAGGAGAATGCCGTACTTGCGCGTAATTTCGCGCAGCCGAGGCCAGTAGTCGTCCGGCGGGACCAGGATCCCGTTCGAGCCGGTGACGCCTTCCATGATCAGGGCGGCCACGGTCTCGGGGCCTTCGTACTGGATCATCTGCTCGATGTGGGTGATGCACTCCCGGTGGCAGGTTTCCGGGGTGTAGCCGAACACGCAGCGGTAGCAGTACGGGTCGAAGCAGTGCACCACGCCGGGGATGCCGGGTTCGACCGGCGGCCGACGGTAATCGCCGCTGAGGGTGATGGCGCCATAGGTCGCGCCGTGGTACGAGACGTAGCGGGCGAAGATCTTGTGGCGGCCGGTGTACAGCCGGGCGAAC
>JALHUE010000505.1 GCA_022866145.1 Anaerolineales bacterium
AGGGCTGGCCAATCGCCAGCCCTTCTCTCCGAGGCGTAGCGCTTGACCCCGGCAGGAGCCTCCCGCCCTTCTATGCTTCAACTGCAGCCCCGAAGCGCCGCGAATCCCGCTTGGCAGCCGCTTCGTCCTGCAGGCTGGCAGGACGTGGGAGTAGATGTCCAGGGTGGCGCTGATCTGGGAGTGCCCCAGGCGCACCTGGACGACCTTGGGGTGGACCCCCTGCTGCACATCAGGCTGGCGGCCGTGTGCCGCAGGTTGTCAAACCCGGTACCCGGCGGACCGGCCCGCCTGATAATCTGCTTGCAGGCGGAATCCCGAAGATGCCTGGCCTGCCGGGTTGTGCGAGAATGAAGCGGTATCGCCCGGTCCGCCGGGCAGCATAGTTGGGGGCCGTTGGCGGTCGCTCCAGAGGGATAGCTATTGTCAGGAGATAGCCCATGATAGCCAAGCAGTTATTTGGACGTGCCGGACACTTGAGTACACGCATTCTTCTTGGCGGGGCAGCCTTTGGACAGGTCACTCAGGAGGAAGCTGATGCGGCTTTGGAGCTAGCATTGTCCTATGGAGTCAACCATGTTGATCTGGCGGCCAGTTATGGAGATGCAGAAATCCGCGTCGGCAGCTGGATCGGTCGCCATGGCAAGCCATTCCTTCTAGCAACGAAAACGGGTGAGCGCACAGCGATCAAGGCACGAGAGGAGATTCATCGTTCGCTTGACCGGCTCCAGGTGAGTCAAGTCGATCTTCTGCAGCTGCACAACCTAGTTGATCCGCAAGAATGGGAGACCGCCCTGGGACCGGATGGAGCCCTGGAGGCCGCCATCGAGGCCCGCGAGCAGGGATTGGTGCGCTTCATAGGCATTACGGGCCACGGCCTAACGGTGGCCGACATGCACCGTCGGGCGCTTGAGCGGTTTGATTTTGACTCCGTCTTGCTGCCGTTTAGCTATGTACTGTCGAAGAACGAGCGCTACCTCGCCGAGTTTTGGGCCTTGGGTGGGATGTGCCAACAACGGAATGTGGCGGTGCAAACCATCAAGTCCCTCGTGCATAGTCCGTGGGGCGAAAGTGGACCTCGTCGGGCCACCTGGTATCGCCCGCTGGAAGATCAAGTTGCCATCGATCGAGCCGTACATTGGGTCTTGGGACATGCCGGATTGTTCCTGAACTCAGTGGGGGATATTCACGTTCTGCCAAGGGTGCTAGACGCAGCCAATCGTTTTGAGACACCGCCCACAGATGAAGAAATGCGGACGCAGATGGAGGAATTGGAGATGGAGCCGCTGTTTACTTGAGAACAGGAGTTTCCATGCCACCCAAACTGCGCTTGCGCTGTACGCGCCAACTGGCGGCGTAAGTGACGCCGCCGTTGTCGTACCCTCGCTGCGCCGGCTGTCGAGTATGAATACCGCAGGTCACGGAATCGAGCATCCAGCAGGCCCGGCTGCCGAAGCATCTCCTTGCAGGCGCCTAGCGGGTTCGGGTCACTCTCGGAGGATTGGAAATCCACAGGAGTTCGGGCAAGCGGCGGGAGTGGAGAGGCTGCATCCCACTTGTCTCATGTTTGCTGGCGACGCGTGTCTTGAACCTTCTGCCCTTGTGCGGCTAGTCAGCAACCCACTGGGCTTCCTTGGGGCAGCTTTCATATTCCTCGTGGCAGCGCTTCGGGAACCCGCAACGGTATACGATTTCAGCTAGGAGAACCATCACTCCCCGCGGATATCGATCTCCTCAAGGTCTTGCCAATGCATCGTCGTGGTGGCCAACATAGCGTAGGATAATGGAATCTCCCTGGGTCTCGAAAGTGATCCGTAGCCCGCGGCTGGCACGGGCCTCCCAGATACCCTTGGTACCGCGAATGCGCTTCACGCCGAGACTCCGATACCGCAGATCCTCGCCCATCTGGCGGAGTGCCTTCAGCACCTGCCTCTGCTCGTCAGGTGCCAGAGCAGCGTAAGCCCGCTCGAACCGGGCAGTCAGCAGAACTTGCATCAAGCCTTACCAGCATCGAGCGCGGCGATGAGGGCCTCAACGTCATTGAAAGAGCGAACGCGGCCCTGAGTGATATCCTCACTCGCCTCCCGCTCCGCTTGCTGCCAGGCGTCGCTCCAGAAGTAGGCCTGGCTCTTGTCGACGAGCTTCTTCGGCACCAGCGTGATCGTGTCACCCTCGATCGTGACGGCGACCAGATCCCCCTCTTCGATTCCCACCGCCCGGCGAACCGCGGCGGGCAAGGTGATTTGTCCGTTGCGGGTAACCTTGGTTAGCGTCACTTCCTCAGTCATGGCTCAACTCCTAGATTACTATTATACTAGCATAGTAACCAGCCTCAGTCAAGCAGACCACTCACGCATTGTGGGCCAACCCATCACCTCATGCCCTGGCGGTGAACTGAGGGCAAGTGCTCCGCCCCTGCTGCGCTTCGACTCCAGTCCCCACCATGAGTGAATCGATCTTGGCCGCCGCCTCGTCCTGGAGACTGGGCAGCACGTGGTAGAAGATGTCGAGGGCGATATTGATCTTAGAGTGCCCCAGATGCTCCTGGACAACCTTTGGGTGGATCCCGTGTTGAACCATGAGGCTGGCGGCCGTATGACGCAGGTCGTGGAACCGGATGTCCGGCAAGCCAGCCTGGGTGAGAGACGCCTTGTACACGCTTGGGAGGTTCCGGGATTCCTGCGGGGTGCCGATCGAAGACTGGGCGGCTAGCGGGTTCCCGCCAATCGGCCTTCCACCAGAGGTGTAGATAGGAATGATCCGCTCGCCCGAGGGGCTTCATGTGAGGTTCAAGGTGGAAATTGTAGCCCGTTCAGCGAAGGTCCGAATCTTCCGACCCCTCCAATCGTAGCGCCCTCGGGGGCCGTCCTCTACTCCGTGGACGCCTAGTATGAGAAGCAGCAAGGACACAGGCGACCACCTCGGTGGGACAGTGATAGTGCAGACGCGACAGGACGGGGAGGATCAACAGTGACTATGCCGCCTGTATCCCGCAGGCTTTGGCGTAGTCATCCAGGACGGCGTCAATCCGGTCCGAGATCCATTCCTCAGGATCCTCTCCCACCTTACCGGCCCGAAGGCTGGCGTACTGGTCGGGGGCACATTGGCTGAGCAGCCCAAGCGGCACGTGGACTGATCGTAGGTTTCTCAGGAGCGTCTCGAGGGCTTGCTGCACTTGCGGATCGCCCCAGTAGTAACGGGCGCGATCGCTCAGGCTGTATCGGCGAGCAACAGCCAGCTCGGATGGGG
The DNA here is from genome assembly GCA_022866145.1 of Anaerolineales bacterium. Classification (NCBI taxonomy): domain Bacteria; kingdom Bacillati; phylum Chloroflexota; class Anaerolineae; order Anaerolineales; species Anaerolineales bacterium. Next base: position 3,247 of record JALHUE010000505.1, read on the forward strand.
ATCCTCGATAATGACTCTGCCAGTGATGGGGTTCCCGCAGCATCGCCTGATCGAGAACTTCGCTGAGGTTCGACCGCTCCGCCGACCCGCGCCCGGCAAATAGCTCCTCCTCGATACTCGCCAGGGCGAAGACCATTTCTCTGAAGGCAAATGTCAACGCCGGGCCTACCTTGAGGATGGCGAAGTGGTCGCGAACCATCTCGCCCAATGCTTCCACCATCTGGTAGTCGGTCGAGTGCGCCTCAAGGACCAGCCGGGGCTCCTGCTCGATGAAGCGCACCAGCTCTCCCGCTTTGACCGGATCGTAGCCAAGGACGAATTCGTCCCCGAAATCGACACCGGGCTGGACAACGAGGGCGACGACCCGCTGCCAGGCGTCCTGCAGCCCCTCCCGTTCGAAAGCCCGGCGAGTGGCTGCGACCGTCTCCCGGGCTGCGACCACAGTGGTGACGGCCACATGCTCGTCATGCTCCCGGGCACCACCTGGAATGGGGACCTCCGTCCCGATCACATAGCGGAGCCTCGAAGCGCCTTGCTCCTCCGGGTTGGCATCCTCGGCGGCGCGCGCCAGTCGCGCCGCCCGTCTCGCCATCAACTCGACCTCAAGACGCCGGGACGTGCCGTCGCCGCCCAAGGCCATGCTCGCGTCGAGGTGGATCTTGGTGAAGCCGGCCTGCACGAAGTCACGCACCAGGATCTCGGCCTCGTCCATAGCGTGGTCAGCAGGGGTATTCTGCCAGACAGACGGCCCCAGATGATCGCCCCCGAGAACAAGCCGTTCTGTCGGAAAGCCTTCTTGTTCCGCGATCCGCCGCACATAGGCGACGAAGGCCGCGGGTGTCATCCCAGTGTAGCCACCATGCTGGTTGACCTGGTTGCAGGTGGCCTCAACTAGCAACGGCGAATCGTCCCGAAGGGCTCGCTTCATGGCGGCCCGCAGGACATGCGGATGAGCCGAGCAGATTCCCGGGATACCCCGCGCTTCCCCGCATTTCTGGGCTTGGATGATCTCGTCGAGGTGTGCCGGTATTGGCCTTCTCATCCTAGTCCCCGGTCATGCAGGGAGCGCCTGCAACAGGCGCTCGGCGGGTCACATCAGCCGGAGAGATGCTTCCAGCGTTGGCTGAGCGTCAGTTCCGCCGGCAGCTTGGGTGGAGAGCGCCCCGCAAACCGCCGCAAGCCGAAGGCAGCGTTCCAGATCCCATCCTTGGAGGTAGCCGTAGATGAAACCTGCATCGAAGGAGTCGCCGGCGCCGATGCTGTCCACCAGCCGCACTGAAAGGGAGGCGACTCGCGCAAGATGCCCGCTTTGGATCCCCAAGGCGCCTTCGGCGCCGAGTTTGACGGCCACGATCCCAGCCCGCGCGCCAAGGTCGAGCGCCGCTCGTGCAAGATCCGCCTGGCGTGTGATGGCGAGCGCCTCGGCCGCGTTCGGTAGAAAGACATCGGTGACCTGGAGAAGGTCGTGAACCCC